>NZ_JALJRJ010000009.1:198029-252857 GCF_024519755.1 Micromonospora sp. Mcm103 | reverse complement strand
GAATCAGGCACCTGCTTGACGAGTACGACGATGTTCATCGCGCTTCGACGACCCTTTCCTGAGTGATTGCTCTCCACACGGATTACTCTGCCCGTCTCGCGGCGTCACGCATGCTCCGGGCGTCCTGGCCGCCGAGGGAGTCACTGCCCACCTCGGCGTTGTGCGCGTGGGCCACGTGGTGCAGCCCGAACACCGAATCCATGCCGTCCCGCAGGCCCATGAGGTCCTCGGCCTGGTTGACCGCCTTCTTGGTCAGCGCGAGACCCAGACGCGGCATCTGTGCGATCCGTGCGGCGAGCCCCATGACCTCCGCCTCGAGCTGGTCTCTGGCGACCACCCGGTTGACCATGCCGAGCTCGGCGGCGCGCGCCGCCGGCATCCGGTCGCCGGTGAAGAGGAACTCCTTGGCGAAGCGCGGCCCCATCACCCACGGGTGGGCGAAGTACTCGACGCCGGGGATCCCCATGCGGACGACCGGATCGGCGAAGAACGCGTCGTCCGAGGCGACGATCAGGTCGCAGGACCAGGCGAGCATGAGGCCCCCGGCGATACACGCTCCCTGCACCATCGCGATCATCGGCTTGGGCAGCTCACGCCAGCGGCGGCACATCCCGAGGTACACCTCGGACTCCCGGGCGAACCGGCTGTCGGCCCCGGCCTTGCCCACATGGTCCCACCACAGGCCGGCACGCCGGTCGAACGACGAGTCGATGTCCCGGCCCGGCGTGCCGATGTCGTGGCCGGCCGAGAAGTGCTTCCCCGCGCCCGCCAGGACGACGACCTTCACCTCGTCGTCCGCGGCCGCGCGGTAGAACGCGTCGTCGAGCGCGTAGGTCATCGCCGAGTTCTGCGCGTTGCGGTACTCCGGCCGGTTCATCGTCACGACGGCCACCGGCCCTCGCGTCTCGTACCGGACGACCTCCGCCGCCTGCGGGTCCACGCCGCTGGTCTCGCTCATCTGGGTCTCCTTCTCACGGGTCGGGTGTACGTCGTGCGGGGCCGGCGGTCAGGACGCGGGGCGCACGCCGGTCAGGCCGACACCGAGGTCGTCCAGCAGAGCCGCCCGGTGCCAGGCGGCGCTGCCCCACGACGACTCCAGAGCCCACGACCGCTTGAGGAACAGGTGCAGGTCGTACTCGGTCGTGTAACCGATCGCGCCGTGGCACTGCAGAGCCGCCCGGCCCACGACGTGCGCCGCATCGGACGCCAGCGCCTTGGCCGTCGCCAGGGAGCGCAGCCGGCCCGGGACGCCCGCGGCCAGCTCGAACCCGGCCGTCGCCACCACCGGCGCGGCGAACTCCAGGTGCAGCAGCGCCGTGGCGAGGTGGTGCTTGACCGCTTGGAAGCTGCCGATCGGCACCCCGAACTGCTCCCTGGTGCGGACGTGCTCGACCGTGAGTTCGAGCATCCGTCGGGACAGCCCGATGAGTTCGGCCGAGGTCGCCAGCACCCCCCGCTCCCAGGCCAGCCGCACCACCTGCGGGTCGTCCACTGTCGCCACGAGCCGCGCGGCGGCGTACCCGGTAAGGTCCAGCGCGACGTCCACCGACGGCGATGTCGACGCCGCCGCGTCGGACACGTCGAGAATCTCGATGCGCCCCGTCCCACCGAAGCCGCCACGCAGCACCAGGTCGACACCGGAACCGAACGCGACATGCCCGGTCTCCGCAGGGTCGGCGCCGACCGTGAGCACCCCCTCGACAAACTTCGCCAGCACGTCCGGAGCGCCCGCGGCGAGCACCGCCGGAGCGACCGCGAGGGTCGCCGTGAGCGGCAGCGGGGCGGCGGCGTACCCGATCTGCTCGAAGACCGACACGAGGTGGTTCTCGTCCAGGCCCAGCCCGCCGTCGTCCTCGGCCACGAGCAGCCCCGCCACACCGAGTCCGGCCAGGCTCTCGGCCAGGGAGGCCACCTGCGCCGATCCGGCTCCGGCGCGGACCGTCGCCGGCGGGCACCGGTCGGTGAGTACCTGACGGACGACCGCCTCCAGCTCCCGCTGCTCGTCACTCGGAGCGAAACGCACGCCTGATCACCTCCTCGGCAGACCGAGCAGGCGCTCGGCGATGATGTTGCGCTGGATCTCGTTGGTGCCCGCGTAGATCGGACCCGACAGCGAGAATTGGTAGCCGCGCGTCCACGGGCCGTCGACCAGCGCGCCCGGGCCGAGCAGTTCCAGCGCCGTCTCGTGCAACGCGATGTCCAGCTCGGACCAGAAGACCTTGTTGAGGCTCGAACGCGCGCCGGCCGGGCGGCCCTCGACGATGTCGGTGACCTGAGCCAGCGTGAACTGCTGGTAGGCGTGCGCCTGCATCCACGAGCGCGCCACCCGGTCGCGGAGCAGGTCGGTCGCCGCCGCGCCCCGCTCGCCCGCGAGCGCCACGAGCGCGGCTGCCGCCTTGAGGAAACGCCCCGGTGAGCGCAGCGTCAGTCCCCGCTCCGAGCCGGTCGTCGACATCGCGACCGACCAGCCCTGGTCGACGCCGCCGAGGACCGCCGAGTCCGGTACGAACGCGTCGGCGAAGAACACGTCGGCGAAGCCCTCGTCACCGTCGAGCCGGTCGAAGCCGCGCACCGTCACGCCCGGGGTGTCCAGCGGCACGAGGAAGTACGTCAGTCCCCGGTGCCGCTGCGCCTGCGGATCGGTACGGAACAGCCCGAACAGGTGGGTGCAGAACGCGCCCCGGGTCGACCAGGTCTTCTGCCCGTTCAGGCACCACCCGCCGGCCTGCTCGTCCCGTACCGCCCGGGAGCTGATCCCCGCCAGGTCGCTGCCCGCGCCCGGCTCCGACCAGCCCTGGGCCCACAGGTCCTGCGCCGCCGCCATCCGCGGCAGCAGCTCGTCCTGCTGCTGCTTCGTGCCGAACTCGAAGATCGTCGGGGCCAGCAGGAAGATGCCGTTCTGCGTCACCCGCTGCGGCGCGCCGGCCCGGTAGTACTCCTCCTCGAAGATGAGCCACTGCCATATCGAGGCCGCACGGCCGCCGTACTCCTCGGGCCACGACACGACCGACCACCGGTCGGCGTGCAGTGCCCGCTCCCACTCCAGGTGAGCGGCGAAGCCCGCCGCGGTGTCCCCGGAGGGCAGCGGCTGCCGCGGCACGTTCGCGGCAAGCCAGTCGCGGGCCTCCGCACGGAACTGCTCGTCCTGCGCCGACCAGGTCAGATCCATCTCAGTCCCGTCCCGTCCCGGTGGAAACCGTCGGCGGCGTGTCGCGGTAGCGACGTAGTTGCGTACGCGCCACGGTGCGCAGGTGTACCTCGTCCGGGCCGTCGGCGATGCCGAGGATGCGGGCGCTGGCCCACATCCGGGCGATCGGGAAGTCGTCGGTGACCCCACCGCCGCCGTGCGCCTGGATCGAACGGTCCAGCACGTTGCGGGCGACCCGGGGCGCGACGACCTTGATCGCGGCGATCTCGGTCGCGGCGCCCTGGATCCCGACCTGGTCGATGAGCCACGCCGCCTTGAGCACGAGCAGGCGGGCCTGCTCGATCTCCATCCGGGACTCGGCGATCCAGTTCCGCACCACCCCCTGGTCGGAGATCGGACCGCCGAACGCCTCGCGGGCCATCGTCCGGCGCACCATCAGCTCGAGGCCCCGCTCGGCCATGCCGACGCAGCGCATCGCGTGGTGGATGCGGCCCGGACCGAGGCGGGCCTGGGCGATCGCGAACCCCTCGCCCTCGGCGCCGAGCAGGTTCGTCACCGGCACCCGCACGTCGTCGAACCGGATCTCGCAGTGGCCGTGCTGGTCGTGGTAACCGAAGATCGGCAGCGAACGCAGAATCGTCACCCCGGGGGTGTCGACCGGCACGAGGATCATGGACTGCTGCCGGTAGACGGCCGCCTCCGGGTCCGTCTTGCCCATCAGCACGAGGATGGCGCAGCGCGGGTCCGCGGCGCCGGTGGTCCACCACTTGCGTCCGTTGATGACGTACTCGTCGCCGTCACGCACGATCGAGGTGGCGATGTTGCGCGCGTCGGAGGAGGCCACGTCCGGCTCGGTCATCGAGAAGCCGGAGCGCATCGTGCCGTCGAGCAACGGGGTGAGCCACCGCTGCTTCTGCTCGGGCGTGCCGAACATGTGCAGCAGTTCCATGTTGCCGGTGTCCGGCGCGGCACAGTTGATCGCCTCGGGGGCGAGGTAGGGCGAGCGTCCGGTCTCCTCGGCCAGGTAGGCGTACTCGACGTTGGTGAGGCCCGACAGGTCAGGCAGGAAGAGGTTCCACAGCCCCAGCTTGCGCGCCGTCGCCTTCAGCTCCTCGACGACCGGCGGCAGGACGTGGGACACCCCGCCGTTCTCGCGGGCCGCGGCGGCGAGCTCGGTGGCGTACACCTTCTCGGCGGGGTAGACGTGCTCGGCCATGAACGTGCGCAACGTCGCGAGCAGCTCGCTCGCGCGCGGGCCGGGGCCGAGATCCATCCGGGTCAGGTCGGTCGCGTCAGCCACCGTCACTCCTTGCCTGAGCTCGTGCGGAGGGCGATCTTGCCGCGAGCGCCCCGGTTCAGCACCGTGCCGAGCGCGCGAGCGGCCTCCTCCAGCGGGAAGACCGCGCTGACGTGCGGCCTCAGCCGGCCGGCGGCGATCCACTCCAGCACCGTCGTCATGTTGGCGGCGTTCGCCGCCGGGTCGCGCCTGGCCCAGGCGCCCCAGAGGACCCCCAGCACCGCGCCCTCGGTGAGCAGCAACCGGTTGAGCTTGACCTGCGGGATCGCACCCGCCGCGTAGCCGACGGTGAGGAACCTCCCGGCCCACGCGAGGGTACGCAGCGCCGCGGTGGCGGCGTCGCCACCGACGGGGTCGTAGACGACGTCGGCGCCGGCGTCGCCGGTCAGTGCCCGCACCGTCGCTGTCAGGTCGTCGTAGCCGATGGCGTGGTCGGCCCCGTGCGCCAGGCACAGCTCACGCTTGTCCTCGCTCGACGCGGCCGCGATCACTGTCGCGCCGAGGGCCTTGCCGATCTGCACGGCGGTGAGGCCGACGCCGCCGGAGGCGCCGAGCACGAGCAGTGTCTCGCCGGCGGCGAGGCCGGCCCGGTCGACGAGGCCGTGGTAGGACGTGCCGTAGACGACGGGGATCGTGCCGGCCTCGACGAGGTCGACGCCCTCGGGCAACGGGTGAACCATGCGGGCGTCGACCAGCACCTGGGTGGCGTAGCCGCCGATGCCGCAGAAGCCGATGACGCGGGTGCCGACGGGTGGGCCGGTCACTCCGTCGCCGAGCGCCGCGACCGTGCCGGCGACCTCGCAGCCGGGCACGAACGGCAGCTCCGGCTTGGTCTGGTAGGTGCCGGCGACGATGAGGCCGTCGGGGAAGTTCACCCCGGCGCCGACGACGTCGACGAGCACCTGCCCCGGTCCGGGCTGCGGCTGCGGCCCGTCCACGACCGTGAGCACCTCGGGACCGCCGAGCTCGCGGACCACAATCGACCGCACGGCTCAGCCCTCGCTGCCCGGGCGCGCCGCCTTGTCGGTGCCGGCGAACTCGTCGCGGATCCGGTCGGCGACCCCGGTGAGGTTGAGCTCGTAGGTGAAGCCCTGCTCGAAGCGGTAGCTGCGGTTGACGTCCCACAGGTCGATGCCGTTGAGCGAGGCCTTCGCGGCCCGGATCACGGTGGGGTCCTTCTCGGCGATGCTGGTCGCGACGGCGAGCGCCGTCGCGCGCAACTGCTCCCGGGGTACGACGCTGTGCACCGAGCCGTACGCGTGCAGCTCCTGGGCGGTGGCGGTGACCGAGGTGTAGACCATGGCGCGCATCCGGTGCTGGGGCACCATCCGGGACAGGTGGGTGGCCGCGCCGAGGGCGCCGCGGTCGACCTCGGGCAGGCCGAAGGTGGCGTCGTCGGAGGCGACGATGACGTCGGAGTTGCCGACCAGGCCGATGCCGCCCCCCAGGCAGAAGCCGTGGACGGCGGTGACGACCGGGACGGGGCACTCGTAGACGGCCTTGAACGCGGCGTAGCACCCGCGGTTGGCGCCGAGCAGCGCGGTGAAGCCGTCGGTGTGCTGCATCTCCTTGATGTCGACGCCGGCGTTGAAGCCGCGGCCCTCGGCGCGCAGCAGGACGACACGCACCGACTCGTCAGCGCCGGCGGCGTCGAGGGCGGCGGCGAGCGCGAACCAGCCGGCCACCGGCAGCGCGTTGACCGGCGGGTTGTCCACGACGATCTCGGCGATCCCGTCGGGGTGCACGGTCGCCGTCACCGGCGCGTGGCTCGTGGGACTCATCCTTGCTCCTCGGTGCTCTCGGGCTGCTCGCCGGCCTCGGGGGTCGCGTCGCCGACGGTGGCGTCGAAGGGCAGCACGAACGTCGCCCACACGGTGACGGCCGTGTCGCCGGTCTGCCGCCGGCAGGTCAGCTCGATGTCGACGCGGCCCTCATGGCCGTCCTCACTTTCGAGCACGTAGGTGCGCAGCGGAACGCCTTCGAGAGTGAGGACGTCGCCGGGCCACACCTGGGCCAGGAACCGGATGCGGAAATCACGCACGTTGGGGCCGCCGAGCCAGTCGGTGGCGTAGGTGCCGAGCAGGCTGGCCTGCCACATGCCCACCGAGAAAGGGCTGGGGAACCCTGCGGCCCGAGCGAAGACCTCGTCGTGGTGGATCGGGTTCATGTCGCCCGAGGCACCCTGGTAGCGGACGAAGTCGGTGCGGGTCACCGGGCCGTAGGCGCGCGCCGGAGGGGTCGCCGGGACGGGCAGGACGACCTCGGTCGTACGGGGCTGGGCGGTGGCCGTCGTGTCGCTCATGCGGACGCTCCGTCCCCGGTAATCGGCGGGCGGGCCGTCTCGACACCGGTGAGCTTGGCGCGGGCGACGAGACGCCCGGTCTCGTCGTGGAAGTCGGTGTACATCACGGCGAAGGTCATCTCACCGCCGCGACGCCCCACCTTGGTGTAGATCTCGCCGATGCGCGACTGGCAGGTGAGCCTGGTACCGGCGCGGGGCGGCTCGCCGAAGAAGGTGTACTGCTGCTCGGCGTGCAGGCCGCGCTGCTGGTCGAGTTCGACCGCGGACCACGGGTTGGAGTCCTCGCCCTGCCAGAAGAAGGTCGTCGTGAGGAACGTCGGCTGTACGACCGGGTTCTCCTCCCGCAGGTAGGCCGCGTCAGCCGCTCCGGTGGCCAGCGCGAACTCGCGGATCTTGCCGCGTTCGACGTCGAGCCGGAAGGGGGCGCCGGTGACGCCCTGCGCGTCGGGGTTGGCCACGACGAGCTCCTTTCGTTGGTCCGCGCGAGCCGGCACGGGTCGCCGGCACGCAGCGGGTGGTCACGGGTGCTGGCTCGAGACGGACACGACCTCGCCGGTCATGTACGACGAGTAGTCACTGGCGAGGAAGACGATGACGTTGGCGATCTCCCACGGCGTCGCGGCCCGGCCGAACGCCTCCTGGGCCGAGAGCTGGGCGAGCAGCTCGTCGCTGGTCACCTTGGCCAGATGGGCGTGCATCGCGATGCTCGGGGACACCGCGTTGACCCGGATGCCGTGCTCGGCGACGTCGAGGGCCGCGCAGCGGGTCAGCGCCATGACTCCGGCCTTGGCCGCTGCGTAGTGCGCCTGCCCCTTCTGCGCGCGCCAGCCGATGACGGAGGCGTTGTTGACGATGACCCCCTTGCCGGCCGGGATCATGTGCCGCAGCACCGACCGGGTCGCCTTGAACGTCGAGGTCAGGGTCACCGACAGCACGGAGTCCCATTGTTCGTCGGTCATGTCCTGCACCGCCGCGGTGCCGCCGAGGCCGGCGTTGTTGACGAGTACGTCGATGCCGCCGAACTCCGCGGCGACGGTGTCCATCAGGTGGTCGAGCTGGGCCTGGTCGGTGACGTCGCACGGCACCGCGAGCGGCCGGGTCCCGGTGAGGCGCTCGATCTCGTCGGCCGACGCGGCGAGGCGGCGCTCGTGGCGGTCGCTGATGGCGACACGCGCGCCTTCCTCCGCGGCGCGGCGGGCCGTCGAGAAGCCGATGCCGGTGCCGGCCGCGGCGGTGACGAGCACCGAGCGCCCGGAGAGCAGCCCGTGGGCGGGGCCGGCCCAGTCGGCGATGTCGGTGTGACCGGTGTCAGACACGGGTGGCCATCTCCTTCGCGATCTCCTCGACGGTCCAGCGGGCACCCTTGTCGATGGTCCAGTCGTAGCTCCACGGCGCGCAGTGACGGATCTCGCCGCCCTTGGCGTAGTACACCTCGCCGGTCACCGGCGCGCCGGCGGTGAGCAGCCAGGCGACGAGTGGCGAGACGTTGCCCGGGTGGTAGACGTCGAACGCGGCGGGGTCGTCCGGGGCGGCGACCATCTCGCCGATGCCGGGCAGGTCCTGGGTCATCCGGGTACGCGCGACCGGGACGATCGCGTTGACGCGTACGCCGTAGCGGCCGATCTCCTGGGCGAGGATGACGGTGAGGGCGGCGATGGCGGCCTTGCCCGCTCCGTAGTTCGTCTGCCCGACGGCGCCGATGATGCCTGAGGTCGAGGAGACGTTGACGATCGAGGCGACCGGCTGGTTGCCGGCCTTGGACTCGGTGCGCCAGTGGTCGGCGAACACCCGGCAGGGCGCGAACGTCGCGCGTAGCTGGCCACGGATCACCGCGTCCCAGTCGTCCTCGCTCATGTTGACGAACATCCGGTCTCGCAGGATGCCGGCGTTGTTGACGAGGCCGTCGACTCGTCCGTAGGTGTCGCGGGCGAGCGCGAGCAGTTCGCGGGCGCCCTCGGTGGTGGCGACGTCCGCGATGCTGGCCACGGCTTGCCCGCCGGCGTTCGTGATCTCGGCAACGACGGCCTCGATGACCGAGGGCTCGCTGCCGGTGCCGTCGGCGGCGGCGCCGGTGTCGGCGGCGACGACCGAGGCGCCTTCGGCGGCGGCGAGCAGGGCGTGCTCACGGCCGAGGCCGCGGCCGGCACCGGTGACGACGACGACGCGTCCCTGCAGTGCTCCCATGACTAGTCCTCCTTGTGCCCGGCCGGGGTCGACGTGACCGGCGCAGGCACGCCGAGCCGGTCGAGGGTCCGGGTGGCCTCGTCGATGATGCGGTCGATGAGTTCGGCGACGCTCGGGACGTCGGCGATGAGTCCGACGACCTGGCCGGTGGCCATGACGCCGAGGTCGGTCCTGCCCTCCAGCAGAGCCGACCGGTAGAGCATCGGAGCGTTGGCCGCCATGACGACCTGGCTCCACGTCAGGTCGTGGGCCTTGCGCATGGCCAGTCCCTCGCGGACCATGTCGCCCCACGGCGTGCCGGACAGCTTCTGGAAGGCGAAGGCGTTGCGTACGGCCCGCAGCAGCCGGCCGGCGGCGGAGGTGCGCTCCAGCTCCTCGATCGTTCCGGCACGCAGTACGCGCTGCGGCACGCCGTCGACCTGCAGGGTCAGCACGGTGTCGTTGACCGTCTTGGACAGGTAGACGTCCTTGACCGATGGCTGGACCGGCGAGTCGCTGGTGAGCAGGAAGCGGGTGCCCATGGCGATGCCCTCGGCACCGTAGGCGAGCGCGGCGACGAGGCCGCGGCCGTCGAAGAAGCCACCGGCGCCGATGACCGGGATGTCGACGGCGTCGACGACCTGGGGCAGCAGCAGGCTGGTGGGTACCCCGCCGGTGTGGCCGCCGCCCTCCCCACCCTGCACGATGACGGCGTCGGCGCCCCACGCGGCGACCTTCTCGGCGTGGCGGCGTGCGCCGATCGACGGGACGACGACGAGCCCGGCGTCCTTGCACTTGGCGATGAGTTCCTGCTTGGGGGCCAGGGCGAAGGAGGCGACCTTGACGCCGGCCGAGATGAGCAGGTCGATGCGCTTGGCGACGTCCGGCTGGTCGGCGCGGATGTTGACGCCGAAGGGCGCGTCCGTGCCGGCCTGGATCTGCTCGACGGCCACCACGAGCTCGTCGTAGGAGAGCAGGCCGGCCGCGAGGATGCCCAGCCCGCCGGCGTTGGCCGTCGCGGTGGTCAGACGCACGTCGGAGACGTAGCCCATGCCGGTCTGGACGATCGGGTACCGCACCCCGAACAGGTCGGTCGCGCGGGTACGCAGCGTCGGGTGCAGCCCCTGGCCTTGGCTCATGCCGGGATCTCGCGGTCGCGCAGCGAGCGGGGGTCGATGACCTCGCGGATGAGGCGCAGCTCCTCGGCGCTCGGCTCGCGGGTGGCCGGGACCTCACCCTCGACGTGCACGGCGCAGCCGGTGGCCGCGTGGAACTCCTCGATCGTGACGCCGGGGTGCAGGCTGAGCAGGCGCATCGTACCGTCGGGGCCGCCGAAGTCGAGGACCGCGAGGTTGGTGACGACGCGGCGCAGATCGTGGTGCGCGCTCGCGGCCGGGCCGGCGGCTCGGGCGCTGTCGGTGCCGACGCCGGAGACCATGTCGACGGTCCGGACGAAGCTGCGCGTGGAGTGGTTGGGCACCCAGTAGCTGGTCGGGTGGTAGACGCTGTTGCCGGGGGCGCCACGCACGCCGAGCAGCTGCACCTTGGGCCGGGCGTAGTCGCCGATGGCCGAGATGTTGGTGTTGCCGTGCCCGTCGATCTGGACCGGGATCATCATGACGTGCCGCTTGCCGTGCCAGACGAGGTCGAAGATCGTGCGGAACGGGCTCCAGCCCTCGATGACGACGCCCTCAGTGGCGTGCGGGTCCGCGCCGATCGCCCAGGAGCCGGAGACGAAGTGGGCCTCACCGTCGGTGAGCAGCAGGTCGGGGGCGACGGTGAGCCGGGCGAGGCGGACGCCGATGGCCGGGATCGTGCCGAAGGCGCTGGCGATGGACTCGCCGTCGCCGGCGAACGTGTCCGCCACGGCGACCGCGCAGTACTCGGCGCGGGTCACCGGCGCGTCGGCGGTGGTGGCGCTGCCCGTGGGCTGGTCCACGGACTCGGTGGCGGCGCTGCTCATGCGACCTCCTCGGCTCGGGCGGCGACGGCCGCCTGGTAGTCATCTTCGGTACCGGACAGGTACCGCTTCTCGAACTTGGCCCAGGCCTGCGGGTCGCCGGCGGCCTTGACGTACTCACGCTGGAAGGCCTCGTCGCGCTCGTAGTCGGGGGCGCAGGAGGTGAAGTGCGCGCCGTTCGGGGTCTCGACGACGCCGGCGACGAGCTGACGGTTGATCTTGATGGTCGCCGAGTGCCCGGCGGCGCTCAGCTCGGCCGTGGGCACGATCCGCTCGCAGGACATGAAGGCCTGGTCGGCGGCGAGGCAGTAGAGGTCGTCGAAGTACGGGTCGGGCCCGAGGAACTGGCCGTTGCCCTGGGCGTCGGCGCGGTTCATGTGTACGAGGGCCGCGTCGAGGCGCAGCGGCGGCATCGCCACGAGCCGCTCGGTGCCGTACGGGTCCTGGACGAGCTTGAGGCCGGGGTTGTGCTTCAGGACGTCGGACCCGAGCCCGGCGCGGGTGGGCAGGAAGGGCAGGCGGATGCCGGCGGCGTACAGCCCCCACTGGAGCATGCCCTCGTCGTACTCGGCGACCTCGACGGCGCCGTTCTGCCGCGCGGCGCGGAAGTGCGGGTCGAGGGCGATGCTGTCGAGCGAGACGAAACCGAAGACGACCTTCCTGACCTTGCCGGCGGCGCAGAGCAGCCCGACGTCCGGCCCGCCGTAGCTGACCACGGTCAGGTCCTTGAGGTCGGAGCGCAGGATCTCGCGCACGAGGGCCATGGGCTTGCGCCGTGAGCCCCAGCCCCCGATGCCGATGGTCATCCCGGAATCGAGCCGCGACACGACGTCGCGGGCTGTCAGAGTCTTGTCGGCCATGTGTCCCTCATCGTTGCGTCTGTCGGAGCACTGCCCGAGCGGTGGTGAGCAGCGCGAAGGGCGAGTCGCGTGCCGGGCATCCGCGGCCGGGTCGCCATGTAGCAAGCGCTTGGTTGGTACCCTAACAGCCCCAGGGGAAGGGTCAAGACCCTGTGGCGAAGGAGGACGGCAGATGGACACCGTGGTGCGCGAGCGTGTCGACGCGGTGGGAGTCATCAGGATCAATCGGCCGCAGGTACGCAACGCCCTCGATCCCGACACCCTCCTGGCGATGACCGACGCCCTGCTCGGATACGACGCGGACCCGGGCGTACGCGCGGTCGTGCTGACCGGCACCGGCGAGTTGTCCTTCAGCGCGGGGATGGACCTGCGCGCCGCGGCCGAGGGTCGCCTGGTCGACGTGGCCCGCAGCCCGCTGACGCTGCTGCGCGGCGGCTACCGCAAGCCGGTCATCGCCGCGGTCAACGGGCCCGCCGTCGGCGGCGGCTTCGAACTCGCCCTCGCCTGCGACCTCGTCGTCGCGGCCGAGCACGCCTACTTCGCGCTGCCCGAGGTGGGGCGCGGCATCGCCGCCACCGAGGGCGGCACCGACCTGCCGCGTCGCGTGCCGGTCGCCGTGGCCCTGGAACTCGGGCTGACTGCCGAACCGCTTCCGGCGGCCCGGGCCCACGAGCTGGGCCTGGTCAACGCCGTGGTCCCCGCCGGCGAGGTCTTTCCGCGCGCGCTGCGGCTGGGCGCCCGGATCGCGACCCACTCCCCCGCGGCGGTGCGGGCGACCAAGCGGCTCATGCACCTGAGCCTGGACCCCCGCGTGGACGATCTCGCCGCGGTCAACCGGCTCGCGACCCTCGAACTGCTCGCCGGCCCGGATGCCGCCGAGGGCGCGGCCGCGTTCGTCGCCAAGCGGGCGCCGCGATGGGCGGACGCGCCCTGAGCGCTCAGGGACGCGCCGCCGCGATCTGCTCGCGCGTCCACGCGACCGAACGGGTCACCGCCGGCTCGGCGCCCTCGGCTTCGATGGCGGGGCCGATCAACTCGACGTCGACGATGCCGGCGTAGCCCGCCCCCAGCACGCTCGCCAGCAGACCGGCCATCGGCAGGTCGCCGTCCCCGGGCACCCACCGGTTCGGGAAGGTCGAGGTGCCGACCCGGAAGTCGGACACCTGCAGCAACTCGACCTGACCGATCCGGTCGCGAATCAGCTCCGTCAGGCCCCGCTCCTGCCAGCAGCAGTAGAGATCGAGGCAGATGCCGATGCCGCAGAGGTCGGCCAGGGCGAGGGCGTCGCGCGCGGTGTGGGTGAAGCTGAGGTCGCACTTGACCGGCAGGGTGTTCTCCACAGCGAGGCGCACTCCGTGTTCGCGGGCGGTGGCCACGACCGGAGCGATCCGCTCGGCGAACCGGTCGGCCGCCTCCTCCCACGTCAGGTGCGCCGAGGGGCCCGAGGTGAGGTAGACGAGACCGGCCCCGAGCCTGCGGGCGTCGACGACACCGTCCCGCAACGCCGCGACCTGCTGCGCCCAGCCCGATTCGTCGTCCGGGTGGGCGGTGAAGCTGTGCACGAGGTAGCCGAGCCGTACGTCCTGCCGGGCGAGCAGGTCTCCGAGAGCCGCCACGCCGAAGGCGGTGGCCTTGCTGCGCTGCAGGCCGACGAGGTCGGTACCGGTACGCCGGTACATCGCGATCTCCTCGGGCAGGTCCCAGGACATCGCGGCCATGCCGCTGACGCAGACCGGATTGGTCGTGACGGACATCGGGCTCCTGTCGGCTCGAGGTATTCGATACGCGCCCGGCGTACCCCGAGGGGCGCCAGGTGCGGCCGCAGCCGGGCCGCGACGGCCTCGGCGATGCGCTCCGGGGTCCACGCCGTGTGCCGCAGCACGGGCTCGGCGAGCGCCGGGTGGGTCGTCAGCATTAGTTCGGGACCGTAGGAGCGCAGCACCTGGCCGGTCAGGTCGACGCTGAGGTCGGAGAGCAGGTAGAGCAGCAGCGGCACGTTGGCCTCGGGCGCTATCCCCGCGTTCTGCCCGCTCGGTACGCCGCGGAACTGTTCGAGCACCTCGGCCATCCGGGTCTGGGCGTTCGGGGATATCGCGTTGACGCGGATCCCGACCTCGGCGAGTTCGGCCGCCCAGGCGTAGGTGAGCGTGGCGATCGCGGCCTTCGTCGCCCCGTACACGGCCGTCTCGGCACGGCCCATCTGCTCGCCCGAGGTGACGTTGACCAGGACCCCGTGCCCCTGGGTACGCATGGCCGCGATGGCGGCGTCTCCCCAGCCGATGGCGCCGAGCACGTTGACCTCGAGCATCCGGCGCACAGTGGCCTCGGACTCGGCGCCGGCGCGAGCCATCGCGAAGACGCCCGCGTTGTTGACGAGGCCGTCGAGCCTGCCGTGCTCGGCGAGGCAGTCACGCACGAGGTCGTGCGCGCTCGTCCAGTCCGCGACGTCGGCGACCCTTATCGAGCCCTGGCCGTCCGCCGTCGCGAGTTGCCCGCCGAGCCGTTCGAGTCCGTCCGCGTCGACGTCGACGGCGATCACGTGGGCCCCGGCCGCGGCGATGCCCCGCGCGTATGCCGCCCCCAGCCCGTTGGCGGCGCCGGTGACGAGGACGACGCGACCGGCGAGCAGGCCGGTGGACCTGGTGGCGGGCGGACAGCCGGACGGGCCGGCGGGGACCGGGTCGGACATCGGGCAGCCCCCTCTCGGCTGATCGGGATCCGCAGCGCGAACTACCGAACGAGCGCTTGGTTGGTAGGACCGTAGGCGTTGCGAGGACCCCGGTCAAGGAGGGCTGCCTTTATCATGCTGAAGGCATCGAAGTGATATAAAGCAAGCGCTTGACCAACACATATGCTCGAGGAACCGGGAGCACCCATATGTCGACGACCCAGGACCGACGCTCGGTCATCCTCGACAACGCCGCACACCTCTTCGCAGCCAAAGGAATCGATGCCACGACCGTCCGCGAGATCGCCGACTCGGTCGGCATCCTCTCCGGCAGCCTGTACCACCACTTCAAGTCCAAGGACGAGATGGTCAACGCGATCATCTCGGACTACCTGACCGACCTGACCTACCGCTACGGCGAAGTCCTGGCGTCCGAGGAGAAGCCGGCGACCCAGTTGCGCAAGCTCGTCACGAGTTCGCTGGCCAACATCGAGGCCCACCCGCACGCGACCGAGATATACCAGAACTCGAGCAGCTACCTGCCCAAGATCGAGGGCTACGAGCACATACGCGAAGCGGCCGCCACGATCCAGCGGGCCTGGATCCAGGTGCTAGAGGCCGGTATCGCCACGGGCGACTTCCGCAACGACATCCCGGTACGCGTGCTGCACGGCATGTTGCGCGACGCGCTGTGGCTCTCGGTCCGCTGGTTCAAGCCGACCCCGTCGTATTCCATGGCGAACTTCGCCGACGACTTCGTCTCGGTGTTCCTCGACGGCATTCTCGCCCACGACTGAGCGCCCGCAAACCAAGCGCTTGCTAGGGTGGTGCCGGATGAGGAGGCGCGCCCATGACGGCAGCAGGTCACGCCCGGACAGGTCCGGCCCCGATCGACACCACCCGGCACGCCGGGCTACCCGCGGGCGTCGACGCCTGGCTCGGCCGCGCGGTGCCCGAGTTGCAGGGGAACCTCCGCCACGAGGTCATCGCCGGAGGGCGTTCCAACCTGACCTACCGGATCACCGACGCGGCCGGCCACGTCGTCGTGCTGCGCCGTCCACCGCTCGGAAACCACCCGGCCACCGCACACGACGTACTGCGCGAGGCGCGGATCCTGCGCGGGCTGCACGGCCACCTTCCGGTGCCGCGAGTGCTCGCGGTCGAGGAGACGGGCGAGGTGGCCGGCGCGCCTCTCGTCGTACTCGAGCACCTCGACGGTGTCATCCTGCGCAGCCCTGCCGACGTCGATCGGCTCACCACCGAGGCCGACCGCTCGCTCATCGGCCCCACGCTCGTCGACGCTCTCGTGGCCGTGCACCGACTCGCCCCGGAGGTCATCGGGCTGGGAGGTCTGGCCCGTCGCCGTGACTACCTCACCCGCCAGCTCGGGCGCTGGCACGAGAACTGGCGCCGGAGCAGGATCCGCGACCTGCCCGATCTGCAGACCGCGCACGAGCACCTCGCGGCCGCGGCGCCCGAACAGTCCCGCTCGGGGATCGTGCACGGCGACTTCCGCCTCGACAACTGCATGCTCGACTCTCGATGGCGGGTCCAGGGCGTGCTCGACTGGGAGCTGACCACCGTCGGAGACCCGCTGGCCGACGTCGGCCAGCTGCTCGTCTACTGGGCGCAGGCCGGCGACACGGCCCGCGCGCTGTACGACCCGGCCACGGTCCGGCCCGGCTTCTCGACCCGGGACGACCTGCTCTCCCGGTACTGCCTCGCCACCGGCACCGACCCGGAGCGGATCGACTACTTCGTCGCCTACAACTGGTGGAAGACCGCGTGCATCGTCGAGGGCGTGTACGCCAGGGTCGCGCAGGGCGCGATGAGCGGTGGTGACCGCACCGCGGCCTCGTTCGCCGAGCAGTCGGCCGCCCTCGCCGGCCGGGCGGCGGCCCTCGCCGCGGCGCTGCCCAGGCCCTGATCCGCGCCCGGCCGTACCCACTCGGAGTGGTGGCATGAGCCAGGTGTCGACGTCCCCGGTTCGACCGGGGACGTCGACACACCCGCCTAGGAGAGGCGCTCGATGACCATCGCCATGCCCTGGCCACCGGCCGTGCACATCGTCTCGAGGCCGAACTGGCCGTCCCGGGCCCGCAGCCCGTTGATGAGCGTCGTCGTCATCCGCGCTCCGGTCTGACCGAACGGGTGGCCCAGGGCGATCGCGCCACCATGGACGTTCACCCGCTCGGGATTGGCCTTGAGGTCCGAGATGGACGGGACGACCTGAGCGGCGAACGCCTCGTTGAGCTCTACCAGATCGATGTCGGCCATCGAGAGCCCGGCCAGCGCGAGGGCCCGCCTCGACGCCTCGACCGGACCGAGACCCATGATCTCCGGCGAGATCGCCGAGACACCGGTGGACAGGATCCGGGCCAGCGGCGTGACGCCGAGTTCGGCGGCCTTGCGGCTGGACATGATGACGAGGGCGGCCGCGCCGTCGTTGAGCGGGCAGCAGTTGCCCGCGGTCACCGTACCGTCGGGCCGGAAGACCGGCTTGAGGCCGGACAGCGACTCGCCCGTCACCCCGGCGCGAGGACAGTCGTCGGTGGCCACGACGGTGCCGTCGGCGAGGGTCACCGGCGTGATGTCGGTGGCGAAGAAGTCCGACTCGATCGCGGCCTGGGCCCGCTGCTGGCTCGTGGCGGCCCACTCGTCCTGCTCGGCGCGGCTCACCCCACGGTGGCTCGCGACGTTCTCGGCGGTCTCGCCCATCGCGATGTAGACGTCGGGCAGTTCATTCGCGTCGCGTGGGTCGGTCCACGGGCCGGCGCCACCCCGTCCGCGGGTGGCGGTGCGCTCCCCCGCCGCGGCGAAGATCGGGTTCTTCGTGTCCGGCATGCCGTCGGCCTTGCCGGCGGCGAAGCGCGAGACGGCCTCGACCCCGGCGGAGACGAGCACGTCCGCCTCACCGGAGCGGATGGCGTGCAGCGCCATCCTGGTCGTCTGCAGGCTCGATGCGCAGTACCGCTGCACGGTCGTCCCGGGGAGCCGGTCGAGCCCGAGTTCGACCGCGACGACGCGCGCGAGGCCCCAGCCCTGCTCGCCGGCCGGTTGCGCGCAGCCGAGCATGAGGTCGTCGATCTGGGCCGGATCCAGCGCCGGCACCTGGGCCAGGGCCGCCTGGACCATCTGGGTGGCCAGGTCGTCGGCCCGCATCGAGGCCAACGACCCCTTGAAGGCCCGGCCGATCGGCGAGCGCGCCGCGGCGACGATGACTGCGTCCTGCATTGGTGTCCTCCGGTTCTCGGGCTGGCGCCCGTGACGGCGGTGCCGTCGGTGTCAGGTCTGGTCGGGGCGTCGGGCCTGCCGGCGAGCAGGGCACCGGGGCCGGTGCGCCCGCACGAAGCGCATCGCCGGGCTCACCCGGTGAGCTTGAACTTCTGGATCTTTCCGCTCGCGGTTCGTGGCAGTGCCGGAACGATGGTGAAGCTGCGCGGGCGCTTGAAGTTGGCCAGCCGCTCCCGGCACCACGCCTCGAGCTCGCCGATGAGCGCCGACTCGTCCCCGTTCCAGGCGGGAACGGTCTGCACGAAGGCGCTGCCGACCTCGCCCATCCGCGCGTCGGCGACCCCGACGACTGCGACGTCGAAGACGGCGGGATGCTCGGACAGCACACGCTCGACCTCGGCGGGGTAGACGTTGAAGCCCCCGACCATGTAGACGTCCTTGATCCGGTCGGTGATGCGCAGGTAGCCGTCCTCGTCGACCCACCCGACGTCACCGGTGTGCAGCCAGCCGTCCTCGTCGATGGCCTGCGCCGTGGCGACCGGGTCCTCGAAGTAGCCCGACATCACGTTGTAGCCACGCACGAGGACCTCGCCCGACTCCCCGGCCGGCAGCGCCTGTCCGTAGAGACCGGCGATCCGCAACTCGGTGCCCGGGATCGCCCGCCCGCAGCTGGTCGAGATCCGCTCGAGGCCGGCGTCGGGCGGGCACACGGTCGCGGTGCCGCACGTCTCGGTCAGGCCGTAGGCGGTGATGACGTCACGGAAGCCGAGTTCCTCGCGCATCCGGCGCAGCAGCGGCACCGGCACGATCGTGGCGCCGGTGACGGCCAGGCGTACCGATCTGAGGTCGTATCTGCCGAGGTCGGGGTGTTCGAGCAGGGAGGTGTAGACGGTGGGCGCGCCGGGGAAGACCGTGACCCGTTCCTGCTCGATGAGACGCAGCACGGTCTCGACGGCGAACACGGCGACCGGGATGATCGTGGCGCGCGTGAGGAGGCAGGCCAGGATGCCGGCCCGGTAGCCGAAGCTGTGGAAGAACGGGTTGACCATGAGATAACGGTCGCCTCGCCGCAGTCCGACGAGGCGGGCCCACTCCCTGTCGACGCGAAGGTTCGAGGCGTGCGAGACCATCGCGCCCTTGGGGTAGCCGGTGGTGCCGGAGGTGAACAGGATGTCGGACACGTCCTCCGGGGCGAGGGCGGCGATCCGTTCGTCCACGACTCCGGGGTCGACCTGGTCGGCCAGCGCGGTGAAGCCCTCCAGGGACCACACGCCGTGATCGGTCTGCTCGCGGCCGGTGGCGGACAGGTCGACGACGGTACGCACCGAGGGCAGCAGTGGCACGGGGCGGCCGACGGCCGGTGACGGCCCGTCACCGCGCAGCGCGGCCAGGTAGTGGGTGTCCAGGAAGGCGTCGTCCAGGACGACCATCGTGGCCCGGACCTTGGCGATGACGGACCGTGCCTCCTCACCACGGAAGCGGGTGTTGACGGGGCACAGCACGCCCCCCGCGGCCAGCACGCCGAGGGCGCTGATGACCCAGTCGGCGCTGTTCGGGGCCCAGACGATGACGCGGTCCCCCGGCTCGAGACCGTGCGCGACCGCGGCCCGCGCGAACCGGTTGACGGCCGCGTCGAGCTCGGCGAAGGTCATCCGCACGTCCCCGTCGACAAGGGCCTCGAGCTCGGCGGCGTCCTGCGCGGCCTGCCGCAGCAGGGCGGGGATCGTGGTCAACACGTCACTCACGCACATCTCCTCACGCGGAGCCGGTCACTTGTTGGAAACGAAGCACAGACTACCAACCAAGCGCTTGCTAGACTAGCGGTGGCGACGCCGGCGGCCAGCGTCAGCGAGCCACGCCGACTCAACCGATCCGGCCTGCGGCACCGACCGGTGAGGCATTTGAAGGAAGGGAACCCGGTGGCAGAGGCATACATCGTGGACGCCGTCCGCACCCCCGTCACGCGACGCCGTGGCGCGCTCGCCGACATCCACTCGGCCGACCTGGGAGCCGCCGCGCTCACCAGCCTCATGAGTTCCTCGGGAATCGACCCCGGCGCCGTCGAGGACGTCGTGTTCGGTTGCGTCGACACCATCGGCCCACAGGCCGGTGACATCGCCCGCACCGCCTGGCTCGCCGCCGGCCTCCCGCAGCACGTACCCGGCGTCACCGTCGACCGGCAGTGCGGCTCGAGCCAGCAGGCGGTGCACTTCGCGGCCCAGGCCGTCATGGCCGGAGTCAACGACGTCGTCGTCGCCGGGGGCGTGCAGAACATGAGCGCCATCCCCATCTCGGCCGCGATGCTCACCGGTCAGCAGTACGGCTTCGACGACCCCTTCTCCGGGTCGATCGGCTGGCGCAAGCGCTACGGCGACGAGCAGATCTCGCAGTTCCGCTCGGCCGAGATGATCGCCGAGAAGTGGGGCGTCAGCCGGGAGGACATGGAGCGCTTCGCCCTGCGTAGCCACGAGCGGGCCCTGCGGGCCATCGCCGAGGGCCGCTTCACTCGCGAGATCCGCGCCGTCGGCGACGTCGACACCGACACCTGTCCGCGCGCCGACACGAGCCTGGAGAAGATGGCCGCCCTCGACCCGCTGACCCCGGGCGGCCGAGTCACCGCCGCCGTGTCGAGCCAGATCTGCGACGGCGCGGCGGCCCTGCTCGTCATGAGCGAGCGGGCCGTGGCCGAGCACGGGGTGACCCCGCGCGCCCGGATCCACCACCTGTCGGTACGCGCCGACGACCCGGTGCTGATGCTCACCGCCCCGATCCCTGCCACCGCCCACGCGCTCGAACGCACCGGGCTGTCGATCGACGACATCGATCTGTTCGAGATCAACGAGGCGTTCGCCTCGGTCGTGCTCGCCTGGCTCCAGGAGACGGGGGCCGACCCGGAGCGGGTCAACGTCAACGGCGGCGCGATCGCCCTGGGCCACCCGCTCGGCGCCACCGGCGCCCGGCTGATGACCACCCTCCTGCACGAGCTCGAGCGCATCGGCGGCCGCTACGGCCTGCAGGTGATGTGTGAGGGCGGCGGCCAGGCCAACGTCACGATCATCGAGAGGCTCTGATGACCCACTCCCCCGCGACGCCCGGCGGCGTCGACCTGACCGGCCAGGTCGCCGTCGTCACCGGCGGCACCCGTGGCATCGGCGCCGAGATCACCCGCGCCTTCCTCAAGGCCGGGGCGCGGGTGCTCGTGTGCGGCCGCAGCGAACCCGAGCAACTGCCCGCCATCGACGGGCGCACTCCCGCCTTCGTCCAGTCGGACGTACGCGATCCGGAGCAGGCCAAGGCCCTCGTCGCCGCGGCGGTGGACCGGTTCGGCCGGCTCGACATCCTGGTCAACAACGCCGGTGGCGCACCGAGCGCCGACACCGCGACGGTGTCCCCCCGCTTCGTCTCGGCGGTCGTCACGCTCAACCTGCTCGCCCCGTTCTACGTCGCGCAGCAGGCCAACGAGGTCATGCAGCGTCAGGGCAGCGGGACGATCATCAACATCGGCTCGGTCGCCGGAGCAAACCCGGCCCCGGACACCGCCGCGTACGCCGCGGCCAAGGCGGGCCTGACGATGCTGACCCGGTGCCTCGGGCTCGACTTCGCGCCCGCCGTACGGGTCAACCAGGTGACCGTGGGTCTCGTACAGACCGAGCTGTCGCATCTCTACTACGGCGACGAGGCGGGGCAGGACCGCGTGGCGCGGACGATCCCCATGCGGCGGATGGCCACCCCGGCCGACATCGCCGCGGCCTGCCTGTTGCTGGTCTCGCCGCTGTCCGCCTACGTCACCGGCACCGAGATCGTCATCGACGGTGGTGGGGAGATCCCGTCGCGGCACCTGGCCGCCCAGCCGCCCGGCACAGGTCCGCTCGGCTGAGCGCCGCGGCGTACGTACGGCGGAGGGGCCGCACCGGTTCGGTGCGGCCCCTCCGCTCCTGCCTGCCGTGGAGTTCGGCGGCTCGCTCAGAGGCCGGCGAGCGCTGCCACCTCGGCGCGGACCGCCGCCGGAGAACCGGCCAGCAGCTGGGCCGACTTGCCGCGCTTGAAGAACAGGTGTGCGTGGTGCTCGAAGGTGAACCCGATGCCACCGTGCAACTGGATCGCCTCGGCGGCGACGGTCATCAGCGTGTCGGCGCACACGAGCTTGGCCAGCGCCGCGTCGTGCGAGCGGGTGGCGGCCCCGGTGCGTAGCGTCGTGACGAGGTGGTCGGCAGTGGCCTGCGCCCCGGCGACCGCGACGGCGAGGTCGGCGCAGCGGTGCTTGAGGGCCTGGAACGACCCGATCGGGCGGCCGAACTGCTCGCGGACCTTGAGGTAGTCGACGGTGAGGTCGAGGCAGGCGCGGGCGGCGGCCGCCGATTCCAGCGCGAGCATGGCGCGTACGTGGTCCAGCAGCACCCGGGCACCGTCGCCACCGGGGGCGTCGACCCGGGTGGCGGCGGCCTCGCGCAGGTGCACGGTGCTCAGCCGCCGGGTCTGGTCGAGCGTCATGTGCGTCCGCACGTCCACCCCGTCGGCGGACCGGTCCACGGCGTAGACGCCGAGCTCACCGCCGCCGTTGCGGGCGGTGACGAGAAAGGCCCGGGCGGCTTCGGCCCCGGCGACGAGGGTCTTCGTCCCGGTCAGGGCCCACTCGTCCCCGGCGCCGGTGGCCCGGGTTGCGGTCTGCTCGAGATCCCAGCCCGCGCCGTCCTCGGCGAGCGCGACGGCCAGGGTCAGCTGCTCGTCCACGACGCGTGCCAGCAGGGGCTCGGCGCTCGGGCCGAGGGCGCGGGCGGCGAGGATCGCGGTGAGGCTCGTCGCGAGCGCGCCGGGCACGAGCCGGGCCCCGAGCTCCTCGATCACGGCGGTCGCGGCGGGCACGTCCAGGCCGAGCCCGCCGAGGTGCTCCGGTACGACGAGGCCGAGCAGGCCGAGCTCGGCCGTGAGCAGGTCGTGCAGCAGCGGGTCGTAGCCCTGTTCCCCGACCATGACCTCGTGGGTTCGGCGCAGGTCGGCCTGCCCGTCGAGCACCTCGGCGACGGAGGCACGGATCTCGGCGAGGTCCTCGGCTGTCACCGCATGCGACGTCTCGGCCACGGCACGAGGGTCGGCGTGCGTTCCGGTCATCGTCCTCACCTCATCGGGGCAGGCCGAGCAGGCGCTCGGCGATGATGTTGCGCTGGATCTCGTTGGAGCCGCCGTAGATCGTGTTGGCGCGGCTGAAGAGGAAGTGGGTCTGGGCGTCGTCCAGCTCGTACCCGGGCCCGGTGAGCAGCGCCCCGGCCCCCTCGACGTCGACCGCGAGCTCGCCCAGCGAGCGGTTCCACGTGGCCCACTGGAGCTTGGAGATCGACGCCTCCAGACCGGACAGCCCTTCACCGGCGGACGCGAGCAGCCGCACCGCCGAGTGCCGCATCACCTCGAGCCCGATGTAGGCGTCGACGAGGCGGTCACGCAGCGCCGGCTCCTGCCAGGCGCCGTTGGAGTGGGCCCGGGCGATGACGTCGTCGAGGCGCCGGCGGAAGCCGATCTGCTGGCCGAGGGTGGACACGCCGCGCTCGAAGCCCAGGGTGCCCATGGCGACCTTCCAGCCCTCGCCCTCGGCGCCGACGCGGTGCTCGACGGCGGCGACGGCCTCGTCGAAGAAGACCTCGTTGAATTCGCTCGTGCCGGTCAGCTGGGTGATCGGGCGAACCGTCACGCCGGGCTGGTCCATCGGCACCAGCAGGTAGGACAGGCCCGCGTGGCGGGTCGAGCCGGGGTCGGTGCGGCACAGCACGAAGCACCAGTCGGCCAGGTGCGCGAGCGAGGTCCACACCTTCTGCCCGGTGATGACGTAGTGGTCGCCCCGGCGCTCGGCGCGGGTGCGCACGCCGGCGAGGTCCGAGCCCGCGCCGGGCTCGGAGTAGCCCTGGCACCAGATGTCCTCGCCGCTGGTGATGCGGGGCAGGAAGCGGGCCTTCTGTTCCGGCGTGCCGAATGCGAGCAGGGTGGGTCCGAGCAGCTGCTCGGACATGTGCCCGAGCCGGCCGGGTGCGCCGGCGCGTGCGTACTCCTCGTGGAAGATGACCTGCTGGGCGAGGGTCGCGGGGCGGCCGCCGTACTCGGTGGGCCAGGAGAGGCCGATCCAGCCGGCCCGGCCAAGGTGGCGCTCCCACTCGCGGCGCAGCTCGTGCGCCTCGTGCTCACGTCCCTCGCCGCCGGTGCCGACCGCCTCGGCGAACGGCCCGGTGAGGGCCTCCCGCAGCCAGCCGCGGATCTCGGCCCGGAACTGCTCGTCGCTCATCGGCGCACCGGTGGCCGGCGCTGCGTCGGCACCCATGTCAGGCACCGTAGACGGGGGTCGGCGGCTCGGAGCGGGCGATGAGGTCGGCGACCACGTCGGTGAGCTCCTCCGGCTCCCACCGCCTGCCCTTGTCGGCAGCCACCCCGTGGCGCCAGCCGTCGGCGAGCGAGACCTCACCGCCGGCGACCTCGAAGACGGCACCGCTGACGGCCTGCGCGGCGTCGGAGCCGAGCCAGACCACGAGCGGGGAGACGTTGGCCGGGTCCATCGCGTCGAAGCCCGTCGCGGGGGCGGCCATCGCCTCGGCGAAGACGGCCTCGGTCATCGGGGTACGGGCCGAGGGGGCGATCGCGTTGACGACGATGCCGTAGCGGGCCCACTCGGCGGCCGCGATCTGGGTCAGGGCGGCGATGCCGGCCTTGGCGGCGCCGTAGTTGCCCTGTCCGACGCTGCCCATGAGCCCCGCGCCGGAGGACGTGTTGACGACGCGCGCGGCGACCGGGCGGCCGGCCTTGGCCGCGTCCCGCCAGTAGGCGGCGGCGTGGCGCATCGGGACGAAGTGTCCCTTGAGGTCGACCCGCAGGACGAGGTCCCACTCCTGCTCGCTCATGTTGACAAGCATCCGGTCGCGGTTGATGCCGGCGTTGTTGACCAGGGTGTGCAGCCCGCCGAAGGTCTCGACCGTCTCGCGCACGAGGCGTTCGCCGTAGGCCCAGTCGCTGACGTCGCCGGTGCTGACGACCGCGCGACCGCCCAGTGCGCGGATCTCGTCGACGACGGTCTGGGCCGCCTCCCGGCTGCTCTCGATGTCGTTGACGACGACGTCGGCGCCCTGCCGGGCGAATTCGAGGGCGTGGACCCGGCCCAGTCCCTGTCCGGCACCGGTCACGATCACCGTTCGTCCTGCGCAGAAGCCGCTCACGGCACGCCCTTTCACTCGAGGTACGGGAAGAAAACCACACCCGACACTAGCGATGCAAGCAAGCGCTTGGTAGGGTCCCGGAAACGACAGAAGGATGGCGAAAGACGTGAAAATGTTCTCGGCCCTGCAATTCCGAGACTTCCGCTTCGTACTCCTGACCCTGGTGTTGTCCCAGGCCGGCTACTGGGGCTGCAACATCGCCTTCCAGTCGGTGCTGATCGAGAGCGACGCCACCCCGGCGACGATGGGGGCGCTCTTCTTCTGTCTGCTCGTGCCGTTCACGCTCTTCTCCATCCCGGCCGGGGTGCTGGCCGACGCGGTCGACCGGCGGCGGCTGCAGATCGGCGTGCTCCTGGCGACCACCGTCCTGGCCGGGGTCTGCGCGGCGACGATCGCGGCCAGCATCGTCGCCCTGCCCGTGATGCTCGGGCTCGCCTTCCTCGCCGGCACCGGAATCAGCTTCCTGTCCCCCGTGACCCAGGCACTCGTGGCAAACACCGTCCCGGCCGAGGCGCTCGGCCATGCCGTCCCGATCCAGGCGGCCGGGCTCAACCTCGCCCGCTCGATCGGCCCCGCGGTCGCCGGGCTGATCCTCGTGGCCTGGGGACCGCTGGGCACGTTCGTGATGTACGCGACGCTCACTCTCGCCGCGGCCGCCGCCGCGGTAGCGGTCCGCACCCGGCGCATCCCGCCGGCCGTCCGGGTGGCCCGCGAGAGCCTGGCCACCCAGGTACGCGCCGGGATCCGGCACGCCCGCGAGCGTCCCCCGGCCGCGCTCTGCCTCGTCATCGTCGCGGTGAACGCGTTCTTCGGGTGCGCCTTCACCACCCAGCTCCCCGTCCGGGCGGCCGCGACCACTGACAACCCGGACCCGGTCTTCCCCGTGCTCGTGGCGCTGACCGGGCTGGGCTCGCTCCTCGGGATCCTCGTCGTGGCCCGCCTCTCCGAGCGCATCGCCACCGTGTGGCACGCCGCTGTCACCCTCGTTCTGCTCGGCCTGAGCAACGCCCTGCTCGGCGCCGCCACGACGGTGCCCGTGCTTGCGGCGGCCGCGCTGCTGTGCGGCACGTTCAGCATCGGCGCCATGGTGACCCTGCAGACGGTGGTGCAGAAGGTCGTCGACGACGCGCAGCGTGGCCGGGTGATGAGCCTCTACTTCCTGGGCTGGGGTGGCATGCCCTTCGGCGCCCTCCTGCTCGGCGGGCTGAGCACGTGGCTCGGCTCCACGACCGCGTTCCTGCTGTACGCCGCCGCATGCCTGGCCACGGCCGCCACCGTGCTCCTGTGGTTGCGTCGCGGACGCGCCGACCCCATTCCCGCTACGTGACCGACCCCGGCCCTCCCACCTCCTCAGGAGTTGTCGTGACCGACCAGCCCTCTTCGACCGCACCCGCGGCGGCGCTGCCCGTGCCCGCCGACTTCGTCCACCGCGCCGGCGTCGCGCTCGTCACCGGCGGCACCGGCGGCCTCGGCCGGGTCATCGCCCGCGAGCTGGCGCGCCGAGGGTCGGCGGTGGCGATCACCTACCGCAGCGACGCCGACGCCGCCCGGCAGGTGCTCGACGAACTGCCGCCCGTCGCGTCCGGCACGCACTCGGCGCGCCACCTCGACCTCACCGACGCCGAGGCCACCGCCGCGCTCATGGCGGAGCTCACCGGAAGCCGCGGGCCACTGCACACGGTCGTGCACGCGGCCGGGCCGCACGTGCCCATGCGGCACCTGTCCACAGTGGGCCCCGAGCAGTTCGCCACGCAGGTCGCAAACGACACGACCGCCTTCTTCACGCTGGTCTCGGCCTGCCTCCCGGCCCTGCGGCACAGCCGAGGCAACGTCGTGGCGATCACGACCGCGGCGACGACGCGCTACCCCGCCCGGGACGGCCTGTCCGCCGCGCCGAAGGCGGCGGTCGAGGCGCTCGTACGGGCCTTCGCCAACGAGGAGGGCCGCTTCGGCATCCGGTTCAACTGCGTCGGGCCGGGCATGCTCACCGACGGGATGGCCGAGCGGCTGATCTCCTCGGGGGACCTCGACGAGCGCGCCCTGGCCGTCGCCCGGTCCTCGACTCCGCTGCGGCGGTTCGGCAGCGCCCTCGACATCGCCGAGGCCGCCTGCTTCCTGGCCAGCGACCGGGCCGGCTTCATCTCCGGGCAGAAGCTCGACGTCGACGGAGGCTTCGGTGTCTGAGCCGTCGCGGTCCCTCCCGGTCGAGCTGGACGCGCTGCTCGCCGAGCGGGCCGTCGAGCGGGCCCTGCTGCGCTATGCACGCGGGATCGACCGGATGGACCGGGACCTGGCCACGAGCGCCTTCCACCCGGACGCCCGGATCACCCTGGGCGGCACCACTGCCGACCGGGACACGGTGCTGGACACGGTCTTCGCGCTCGTGGAGCGGCGCACCATGACGATGCACTACCTGACGAACATCCTGGTCGAACTCGACCCGGCCGACCCGGACCGCGCCCGGGCCGAGACGTACGGCATCGCGTTGCAGCGCAGCACGTCCGAGCCGCCGCGCGGCAACATCATCAGCGGGTTCCGCTACGTCGACCTGGTCACCCGGCGCGCGGGCGAGTGGCGGGTGCAGGAACGTCTCACCGTCTCGGAGTGGCAGCGGGTCGACGACCTCGCCGGCCAGTGGCCGATCCCCGAGGCGTCACTGCGGGGAGCCCGCGACGCCTCCGACCCGATCAGCCGCCCGTGGCCGCCCGGCGGCCCGGCTGCGGAGGCCGGGCCGGACCCGGCCGGCGAGCCCGGGCGCCCCTGTGAGTGACCCGCGGCCGGGGGTCGGCGCCGACGCGCCGCGGCTCGGCTTCCGTGCGGGCGACGTCGTCGTGGTGACCGGGGCCGGCAGCGGGATCGGAGCGGCGACCGCGGCGACGGCCGCCGCCCAGGGACTCGTGGTGTCCGCGTGGGACCTCGACGCCGCCGCCCTCACGGCGGTGAGTGCCGCCGTCCGCGCGGCGGGCGGGGTGATCGACCCCCACGTGGTCGACGTCGCCGATGAGAGGGCCGTGCGCGCGGCCCTGGCCGGGACCTGCTCGGCGTACGGGCCGGTACGTCACCTCGTCAACAACGCCGGCCCGTCCTCGGCGATCGAGCTCGACTTCGACCACGCCGTGCGGCTGTGTGTCGGCAGCGTACGGTCGGTGACCCGGGCCTGGCTCGAACAGGCCCCGCCCGGGGCGACCCTCGTGAACACCGCCTCGGTCGCCGGCACCGCCGTGGGCACCGCCTCCGACTGGTACAGCGCGGCGAAGGCAGCGATCGTCGGCTACACCCGGCATCTGGCCGCGCACCGGGCCGACGTCGTGCGGGCCAACGCGGTCGCCCCCGGCATGGTGGACACCCCGAGGCTGCAGGGCTTCGCCGGGTCCCCGACGGGGCAGTCCGTGCTGGCCCGGGTGCCGAGCCACCGGATGGCCACGGCGGACGAGATCGCCTGGCCGATCCTCTTCCTGCTCTCGCCGCTGGCCTCGTACGTCAACGGGGCGCTGCTCGTCGTCGACGGCGGGTGGACCGTCACGCAGTGAACGCGAGCGGTCAGCTCGGGTCGGGGCCCGGCCCGCCGAGCATCGCCCGCATCCCGCCGTGGTTGCCGGCGACGATGGCGGCCCGGTCCGGGCCGGAGCGCCGCGCGGCGACGTCGGCCTGCTGGCGCACCACGTGCACCGGGCCGGCGCCCAGGGTCGCCAGCCCCTGGGCGGCGACGTCGGCCGGGGAGGCCGCGCCGGTCAGGTCGAGGCCGGCGCGCTCCATGGCGGGGGTCGCCGTGAGCCCGAGCACCAGGTGCAGCACGTCGACACCCACCTGCCGCAGCTCGAGCCACAGGCCCTCGGTGAAGATCCGGGTGAAGGCCTTGGCGGCGGCGTAGACGCCGATGTCGGCGTGGCCGAGGTAGCCGGCCGAGGAGCCGACGACGAGGATGCCGCCGCGGCCCCGTGCGGCGAGCCGGGCGCCGAGCTCCCGGCAGAGTTCGAGCGGGCGGGTGACGTTGAGATCGATGACGTCCCGGACCCGGGCGAGGTCCGCCTCGACGAAGCGGCTGCGGTAGGTGTTCGCGCCCGCGTTGAGGACGAGCAGGCCGAGGTCGAGGTCGGCGACGGCCTCGACGATCCGGGCGGTCGCGTCCGCGTCGAGCAGGTCCAGGGCGAGCACGCGGCACGGGACCCCGTGCGCCCGGACCCGGTCGGCGGTCTCCCCGAGTGCCACCGGCTTGCGGGCGACGAGCACGATGCCGAGGCCGGCGCGGGCCAGCTGCTCGGCGAACGCGGCGCCGACCCCCTCGGAACCGCCGACGACCAGGGCCCAGGGCCCGTAGCGCTCGAACAGTCCGGCGGTGGCTTCGCTCATGCCACGCTGTCCGTCGCCGGGGCAGGCTCGTCGAACCAGTCCCACTCCCAGGGTGTGATGGTGGCCAGGGGCCCGGTGAACAGCGGGGTGGCCGTGCCGGCGAGCGCCGCGGGCGGGGCCGCCAGTGGGTCCGCGGCCAGGGCCCGCGCGAACTCGACCGGGTCGGCTTCGAGGTAGGTGAGCCGGATCCGCACGACGGGTCCGTCGGGGCGGCTGCGGCTCGGGGCGCTGCGGAAGGTCCACACGCCCGCGACGCCGTCGCGGGCGAGCAGGTCGGGCACCTGGGTCTCGTGCTCGAACCGGGACAGGCCGGCCACGTCGGGGCGCTGGGACGTCTCGACCTGGCTCACCTCGACGTACACCCCGCGGTGGGGCCGGAACGGCAGCGCGGCGAGGGTGACGAGGGCCCGGGGGGCGACGTGGCCCTGGACGGGCCGGAACATCCGGGTCATCGGCCGTTCGGTCCAGGCCAGCTCCGGACGGCGACCCTGGTGGATCGCCCGGTCGCCGAGGTCCTTCCACTCGGCGACCGCGTCCGCGGCCGGCTCGGCGAACCAGTACATCGCCATGTACTGGCTGCCGGCGAGGGCGGGATCGGGGTAGCTGCCGAGCCGCTCGCACGCGGGGGTACGCACCCAGCGGTCGCCGTGCACGACACCGGGCAGAGCGAGGTTCTCGGGGCGGTGGTCGAGTTGATGCCACGCGTTGTAGTCGCGATGGCGGGCGGGGTCGGTCACCTTCGGAAACGAGAAGAAGGCTCGGGTGGCTGTCGCTGGGTTGCTCGGGAGCATCTCGGCCCTCTTCACGGGTCGGAGCGCTGGTGACGCGCGATCAGTCCGGTGTCGCCGCCGGGCGCGGCCGGCGTTGCGAGCCTTGACCCTAGGGCAGCGTCGGCCATAGAGTCAAGCAAGCGCTTGGTTGACACCGATGTCCGCAAGAGGAGCACCATGACCGGCAGTGACGCGGATTTCCGCGCCCGACTCGACGCTCTGATCGGCCTCACCGACCCGCCGCGCCGGGCCAAGGACGCGATCACCGAAGCAGCCATCCGCATCTGGTGCGAGGCCGTCGGCGACGAGAACCCCGCGTACCAGGACCCCCGGTGGGCCGCCCGCTCCGCCTGGGGCGGCATCGTGGCCCCGGCGACCTCGCTGAACATGTGGACCCTGCCGGGCAACAGGCGCGCTCACCGCCACGCCGAGAGCCTCGACCGGGTCAACGAGGTCCTCGCCACGCGCGGGTTCACCTCGGTGGCCGCAGTGCAGACGGAGCACACCTACGTACGCCCGCTGCGCCCCGGCGACCACCTGGAGCAGTTCCCCTCCATCGGCGCGGTTTCTCCCGAGAAGTCCACCCGGCTCGGCCGGGGCCACTTCGTCGACCTCGTCAGCGACTACCGCACCGTCGAGGGCGAGCCGGTCGGGCGCGTCGTCCTGCGGATGCTCCGCTGGAACCCGGCGACCCGGACCGAGGTCCCGGCGACGCCCGGGGACCGCCTCGCCCGCCCCGTACGCCCGGCCGCCGCCGCCCCGGTCGACCTGCCGCCGGCCGGCACCACCGGCACCCTGACCGCGCACCTGCAACCCGGCTACGCCGCCGCCCCGCTCGACGAGCGCCCCTACCTCGTCGGCAGCGCCGACCTCGCCGACGGGACCCGCTTCACCGGAGACGTCGCGTACCTGCGCCCCGACCTCGTGCACGACGGCATGCCGGTCGTCGTGGCGCACCGACGCACCCGCGACGGCCAGATCCTGCCGGTGCTCACCGCCCCCCGGCCCGAACGCCGCACGAGCACCCGTACCGGGGCCGAGGTGAGCATCGGGCAACGCCTCGCCCCCTGGCCGATCCCCGTCACCCAGCTGTCCATCGCGGCACTGGCGACCGCGACCTTCGACTTCAACGACGTGCACCTCGACCGCGACGCCGCCCTCGAACGAGGCGCCCGCGACGTCTACATGAACATCCTCGGCTCGAGCGCGCTGGTCAACTGCTACCTCACCGACTGGGCCGGACCGGAGGCTCGCGTCGTCGACTTCCGCACCCGCCTCGCCGCGCAGAACCACCCCGGCGACACCTGCACGCTCGACGGTGTCGTCACCGGCCTGAAGCAGGCGGACGGGGGAACGCAGGTCACCGTCGACATCCGCGGCACCAACAGCCTCGGCGACCACGTCATCGCCTCCGCCACCATCGCCCTGCCCTGAGAGGAATCGCGTGCTCGCCAGCTACGTCGTCGACTCCGGATCCCCCGACAGCCTGCGTCTCGGCCAACTAGAGGCCCCGGCGCCCGGCCCCGGTCACGTGCTCGTGCGGGTCCAGGCGTCCAGCCTGGACCGGGTCGACACCTACATCCGTCGCGGCACCCACGGGATGGCCGTCGCCGGCCCGACGATCCTCGGCCGGGACGTCGCCGGCACCGTGGTCGGCACCGGTCCGGGCGTCACCGGCTTCACTCTCGGCGACGCGGTCGTCGGGCTGACCACCGGCGCCCACGCCGAGTACGCCGTCGTCCCGGCCACGCACTGCTTCCCGCGACCGGCCGCGCTCGACGCCGTCCACGCCGCGGCGGTGCCCACCGCCGGACGCACCGCCTACGACGCGGTCGTCAACCTCGCCGGCGTACGCCCCGGCGACCGGGTCCTCGTCGTCGCCGCCGCGGGCGCCGTCGGCACCTTCGCCGTCCAGTACGCCCACCACCTGGGCGCGCGCGTCTTCGGCACCAGCGCCCCGGCGAAGGCCGACGCGGTACGCGCCCTCGGCGCGCTCGGCGTCGTGGACCACTACCGCCCCGACGTCGTCGAGTCCCTGCGTGCCGCGCTGCCCGGCGGCGAGGTCGACGTCATCGTCGAGTCGGTCGGCGGCACCCTCTGGTCCGACGTGCTCAAGGTCCTCGCCCCCGGCGGCCGGCTGGTCACCTGCGGCGTCACCGCGGACAGCCACGCCCACCTGCACCTTGGTCGCCTCATGGTCAAGGGCTGGACGCTGCGCGGCATCGGCCGGCCCGGGCCCGAGGCGGTGGCCTGCCAGCTACGCGAGGCCCTCACCCTCTCGGCCGTGACCGCCGCCCCCGCGATCGCCGCGACGTACCCGCTCGAGCAGGCCGCGGCCGCGCACGACCGGCTGGAGGCGTCCGAGTTCGTCGGTCGGATCGTCCTCACCACCGGCTGAGCCGCTCAGGTGAGCGACTCCCCCGAGACGGCGGTCAGGACGACGAGCGGGATCTGCCGCCCGAAGCCCGCCGCCCGTTCGGCGTAGCGGCCCACGTTCGGCTTGCGCGCCAGGACGTGCGCGAACAGTTCCGGGTCGCGCTCGCCGTCGGTCACCCGCGCCCGCACCGGGACCGTCCTGCGCCGCAGGACGATCCAGCACAGTTCGTGGTGACGCGCGTTGACCACCCAGGCGGGGTCCTTGGGGCCGCCGCCCTTGGAGCCGACGACGACCAGATCCTTCCCGTACGGCACGTAGGGCAGCGCCGCGTCGCGCAGTTCCCCGGACCGCCGGCCCACAGTCGTCAGCAGCAGCGTGGGATGGTACGGAAACCTGCCCGCCAGCGCGTACTGCAACGACACGAGCGAGAACCCGGTCCGTCGCACGAGGAACCGGTCGAACGCCATCCCGCGCGGCCCGCGGATGACGATCAGCCACGACCGGCCGTACGAGGCGAACGACCTCGTCTCCGCGCCGATCCGTCGGCTCACCGCGCACGCGCCAGCAGCGGTGACAGCGTCTCGGTGACGTCGGCGACGTCGTCGATGCCCCGGACCACCTCGACGAGCCGCTCCTGCGTGTCCGCGTCGAGGATCCCGTCGCAGAACGAGGCCAGCTTGCCGGTCACGAAGTCCCAGTCCGCCCGCGTCGTGTCGTCCCACGGGTCGCCCTGGGCGTAATCCGACTCGACCACGTACTCCCGGCCGCCGGCCCGGATCGTCAGCGCGCCCCGGGTCCGGCGGATCTGGCCGCCCGGGTGTTCCCTGAGGTCGGCCTCCCACTCCGCGTCCAGCACCGGGTCGGGCGCCGTCGTGATCCGGCGCGCCAGGTCCCACACCGCCGGGTCGGCCAGCCGCTCGGGGTCGTACCACTGTGGTCCCGGTGCGTGCCCGAGCAGCGCCAGCGCCGCGGCGTACGGCATGTTGAAGGCGCCGTCCAGCGGCGCGACGACGGTGTCCGGGATCTGCGGGGCCGGCTCCCGGAACTGCAACGTCCGGTAGGCCGCCGGGCTCAGCCGGATCTCCATGGACTCGATCTGCGACACCGGCACCCCGTGGGTGCCCGGGAACGCGCGGATCGCGTCGAGCGCCGCGTGGGTGAAACGGCACGTCGGGTACGGCTTGAGCGACGTCTCGCTGATCCACCACTTCGACCCCAGGCCGGCGACCATCTCGTGCCGCTCACCGCCGAGGAAGCCCATCGCCTCGATGAAGCCCGGGGTGCGGTCCAGCACGTCCAGGTCGCCGGTGTAGCCCTCCTCGGCCAGCGCCGCGCCGAGCATCCCGGCGTGCGCGATCGCGCCGTACGGGCCGTACTTGAACGCGTTGAACGAGCGCCGCTCGGCCATGTAGGAGTTCTTCGCCGGCGGGGCCAGCCAGGCGACCAGGCCGAGCGCGTGGGCCAGCCGCTCCGGCTCCCAGCCGCCGACGACAGCGCAGGCCGCGGCCGCGCCCATCGAGGCGTACCCGTGCGACGACAGCGGCGACCAGCGGAACTGGCCGTCCTCGAAGGCCATGAGCGAGGTCGACAGGTTCAGCCGCGCGTTGATCTCGAAGGCGATGATGCTCGCGCGCAGCAGGCTCGCCCCGTCGGCGTGCCGCCGCTCGGCCTCCGCCAGACCGGCCGCGACGCCGAACACCGCGAAGTGCGCCGAGTTGAAGAACGTGTCGTCGGCGTCCAGCGCGTTCATCATGTCCGCGTTGGCGTGCGCGGCGTTGATCGCCGCGACCCGCTGCTCCAGCCCGAACACCGTCGCCTCGGCCGGGCCGCCGAACCGGGCGGCGACCTGCTGGACCATGCGGCTGCGCCGCAGCCGCACCGCCGCCAGCCCGCAGACGAGCGAGTCGAGCAGGACGAGCCGGCCGTAGTCGCGTACCGACTCGGGGATCTCCTCGTCGCGCGTCGTCGCGAACCGCGCCAGCAGCTGCGTCCGGGTCGGTTCCGCCGTGCCGGTCACCGTTCAGCCCACCTTTCCCGGCGCGACGAGCCGGTTGCCCTGCGCGTCGCGCGGCAGCGGCACGGGGATCGCCGCGAGCAGCTTCTTCGTGTACTCCTGCCGCGGGTTGGCGAAGATCTGGTCCGTGGTGTCCGTCTCCACGACCTCACCTGCGGCCATCACCATGACCCGGTCGGCGATGACCTCGACGAGGGCCAGGTCGTGACAGACGAACAGGTACGCCAGGCCCAACTCCTCCTGCAGGTCCCGGAGCAGGTTGAGCACCTGCGCCCGCACCGACACGTCAAGCGCCGCGACCGGCTCGTCGCACACGATGAGGCTCGGCTTCATCGTCAGCGCCCGGGCGATCGCGACCCGCTGCAACTGCCCGCCGGACAGCTCGGCCGGGTAGCGCTCCAGGTAACGCGAGCCGATGCCGACCTTGTCCAGCAGCTCGACGGCCTCCTTCTCGCGGGTGGCCCGGTCCTTGTCGGTGTGCACGAGGAGAGGCTCGGCGACCGCGTCCCTGATCGTCATTCGCGGGTCGAGCGAGCTGTACGGATCCTGGAAGATCATCTGCATCCGCTGGCGCAGGGCGCGCAGTTGCTTCGGCTTCGTGGCCAGCACGTCGATCCCGTCGAAGGTCACCGAGCCGGAGTCCGGCTCGATGAGGCGCAGCACCATGCGCCCGACCGTCGACTTGCCCGCGCCGGACTCGCCCACGACGGCGAGGCACTCGCCGCGCTCCAGGGTGAAGCTCACCCCCTTGACCGCGTCCAACCATTTCGTACGCCGGCCGAGCCAGTCCCGGCCGGCACTGAACGACTTCGTGAGGTTCTCGACTTCGAGCAGGCTCATCAGACCGTCACTCCATCCAGAGAGAGCTCCGCGGCCCGCACGCACCGGGCATGGTGCTCGGCGGCGCCGTCGAGACGGACCAGGCCGGGGTGGGCCACGTCGCACCGTCCCGGCACGGCGAACTCGCACCGGCTGCTGAACCGGCACCCGTGCGGCCAGGCGCCCGGGGCCGGGATGCCACCGGGGATCGCGCGCAGCCGCCGGTCGGTGCTCAGGCCCGGCTTCGGGATCGAGCCGATCAGGCCGGACGTGTAGGGGTGCCGCGGGTGGAAGAACAGCTGCTCCGAGGGCGCGTTCTCGGCCACCTCGCCGGCGTACATGACCACGACGTCCCGGCACAGCTCGGCCACCACCGCGAGGTCGTGGCTGACGAACAGGAGCGCCACCCCGGTCTGCTCCTGCAGGTCGCGCAGCAGTTCGAGGATCCTTTCCTGCACCGTCACGTCGAGCGCCGTCGTCGGCTCGTCGGCGATGAGCAGGCGCGGGTTGCACGCCATGACCATCGCGATCATGACGCGCTGGCACATCCCGCCGGAGAACGCGTGCGGGTAGTCCTCGATCCGCTGCGCCGCCCGCGGGATCTGCACCATGTCGAGCATCTCGACGGCGCGGGCCCGGGCCTGCTTGCGGCTCATGCCCAGGTGCTTGCGCACCGACTCCGCGATCTGGTCCCCGACGGTGTACGCCGGGTTGAGGCTGCGGATCGGCTGTTGGAAGATCATGCCCATGCCCGGGCCGCGCAGGTCCCGCCACTGCTTCTGGGTGCCCGCGGTGAGATCCACGCCGTCGAAGACGATCCGGCCAGAGGCGATCCGCCCTCCGGTCGCCCCGGTCAGGCCCATGACCGCGATGGAGGTCACCGTCTTGCCCGACCCGGACTCGCCGACCAGAGCCATCGACCCGCCCGGCTTGAGCGAGAACGAGACGTCCTGGACGGTCGTCTGCCACCCGCCCGAGGGCGAGGGGAACTCGACGTTCAGGTTCTCCACGCGCAGCAGGTCCGCCGCCCCGCCGGTGGCGTCGGTCCTGGTGCCGGCGGGCGCCGTTTCACGTGCCATGTCAGCTCCTGGTGGTTGCCGGGCGGTCAGTTGCCCGAGCGGGTGCGCACGAGGGCGCGACGGACGCCGTCACCGACGTAGGTGAAGGCGAGGACGGCGAGGAAGATCATCACGCCGGGCGGCCACACGAGGTACGGCGCGAGGCGCATGTTCGACGAGGCCGTCGAGAGCATCGAGCCCCAGCTGGCCGCGGGGGCCTGGACGCCCAGCCCGAGGAAGCTCAGGCTCGCCTCGGCCGCGACGGCGGTGCCCAGCGACACCGAGATGACGAGGATGATCGGCGGCAGCACGTTGGGCAGCACGTGCCGCACCGCGATACGCAGGGTGCTGCAGCCCAGGGCGATCGAGGCCTCGATGTAGGTCTCGTGCCGCACGTCCATCGTGCCGGCGCGGGCCACCCGGAAGAAGCGCGGGGCCATGACCAGGCCGATGGCGAGCATCGCGTTGGTGATGCCGGCGCCGAGGACCGCGACGATGGTGATGGCCAGCACGAGCGACGGGGCGCTCATCAGCGCGTCCATGATCCGGGTCAGGATCGCGTCGACCCAGCCGCCGCGGTAGCCCGCGATCATGCCGAGCGGCAGACCGAGCACGAGCGCGACGGCCGCGGCCTGCAGCGCCGCCCACAGCGAGACCCGCGCGCCGAAGATGAGCCGGCTCAGCACGTCCCGGCCGTAGTCGTCGGTCCCCAGCCAGTGCTCGGCGCTCGGTGGCCGCAGCCGCAGCAGCAGGTTCTGCACGTCGGGGTCGTACGGTGCCAGAACCGGGGCGAAGATCGCGATGAAGGTCAGCACGAACAGGAAGACGCCGGCCGCGATCGTCGCGGGGCGGCGCACGATGCTCTTGAGGATGCCGGGAGCGGCGACCGGCTCCGGGTCGCCCGTGCCGATGGCTGCCGCCGGCACCTCGGCGCGGACGGTGTCGGCGAGGCCGCCGGAGTCGTGCGAGTCGTTCCCCGGCGCCGGAGCCGAGGGGGTCTGGTTGGCGCTCATGACCGCACCTTCGGGTTGAAGTAGCCGTAGGAGATGTCGACGATGAGGTTGACGAGCACGACGACAGTCGTGCTGAACAGAACGAAGCCGAGCAGCACCGGGATGTCACGGCCCTGCACCGCCTCGATGGCGGTACGACCGAGGCCCGGCATGTTGTAGATCATCTCGATGGTCACCGATCCGGCGAGGACCTCCGCGACGCGGAAGCCGAGGACGGTGACGACGGGGATGCACGCGTTCTTCAGCGAGTGCTTGAACACCACGCTGGATCGCGACAGTCCCTTGGCCTCGGCGTTGAGGACGTAGTCGGACTTCATGACCTGCCCGAGCGCCGAGCGGAGTTGCAGGGTCACCTCGGCCGCGGGTAGCAGGCCGAGGGCGATGCCCGGTAGGACGAGGTGCGACAGCCACGGCCAGAAGCCGTCGGCCAGCGGCTGGTAGCCGAACGCCGGAAACATCTGCAGGCCCACCGCGAAGACCGAGGCGAGCACGAGGCCGAACCAGAAGCCCGGGATGGCGATCGCGATCGAGGCGAGCCCGTTGACGAACCGGTCGACGATGCCGCCGGAGCGCAGCGTGGCCACGAGGGCGAGGGTGGCCCCGAGCACGACGGCGAAGATCATCGCGACGAGCACCAGCGACATCGTCGTGGCCATTCGCCGCGTCAGCAGCTCGATGACTGTCTGATCGGACAGGAAGGACGTGCCGAGGTCGCCGCGCAGGACGTCGCCGACCCACATGGCGTAGCGCACCAGGACCGGAGCGTTGAGGTTGAGTTCCTCGCGGATCGCCTCGACACGTTCCGGGGTCGGCTCGTCGCCGGCCAGGACGACGGCCGGGTCGCCCGGGGCGAGTTCGATCAGGGCGAAGACGAGCAGCGGGACGACGAACAGCAGGGGTATTGCCGCGAGCAAGCGCCTGCTGGCGTAGCGGATCATGTCCTACCTCGACTCTGAGCGTGTGCCTGGGACTGCGCCTCGCACGGCCTGGTGCCGGCAAGGCCGGTGGTGTCGCCGCCGCCCCCGCCGCAGCGGGTGGGTCCGGCGGCGACGCCACCGGGGGTCAGGAGCGACCGGTTACTTCTTGACGGCGATGTGGCGCAGGTCCCAGATGCCGATGTTCGACATCGGGATGTTGTCGGTGCCGACGATGTTCGCCTTCGAGACGCTCGCGTTGGTCTGGTTGCACAGCGGCACGAACCAGGCCTGCTCGAGCGTCGTCTTCCAGATGTCCTGGTACAGCGGGGCCCGCTTGTCCATCGGCAGCGTGGGGTTGGCGGCCTCGGCCGCCTTGTCCGCGATGAGCGAGGGGTCCGCGGCGAGCTTGTACGTGTTCAGCATGTAGGTGTTCACCGTCGCCGCCGGGTCGGCCTTCGGGCTCCACGACGTGCCGACCATCAGCTCGAAGTCACCGGCGATGAAGCGCGGCTCGTTCTCGGTGTTGGGCACGGGGTTGAGCGTCGCGTCGACGCCGACGGCCCGCAGGGACGCCTGTACGACGTTGGCCGGCTGCTCGGCGTTCGTGCCCGCGGCGAAGGTGACTGACACCTTGGCGCCGCCGGCCTGCTGCACGAGGGCCTTGGCCTTGTCCACGCTGAACTCGTACGGGTAGGTGTAGCTCGGGATGCGGCTCGGGTCCGTCTCCGGCACGACCTGGCGGGTCGGCGTGCAGTAGCCGCTGAAGAGCGCGCTGATCGCCTCCGGGTCGACCGCGTGGGCGATCGCCTGGCGGACCTCCGGCTTGACGAGGTCGCCCTTGTTGGCGCGCAGGTAGATGCCGACGACGTTCTTGAACTTCACCTGGTGCTGCTGGAGACCGCTGCCCGGGGTGACGATCTTCTCCACCGTGGCGATCTCACCGGCCGAGCTGAGCGGGGCCAGGTCGACCTGGCCGCTCTGCAGGCCGTTGAGGCGGGCGGCGGCGTCGGGCACGCGCTGCAGCTCGATGCCGCCGAGACGGCCGACGTTCGGGTCCCAGTAGTTGTCGGCTCGCTTGAGGACGAGCTTCTCCTGGGGGACGAGCTGGGTGGCGATGTACGGGCCGGACCCGGCGGTGCCGGGATTGTTCTTGATGTCGGCGCCGTCCTTGATCGCCTTCGGGCTGACCATCATGCCGGCCGTGCCGGTGAAGGACGCGGGCAGCTGGACGCCCTTGCCCTTGACCAGCTTGAGGCGCGCGGTCGTCGCGTCGACGACCTCGACCGACTCGATGTCGGCGAGGTCGCTCTTGAGGGTCGAGCCCTCGAGCGTCTTGCCGCGCTCGATGTTGACCTTGACGGCCTCGGCGTCGAACGGCGTGCCGTCGTGGAACTTCACGTCGTCCCGGAGCTTGAGTTCGAGGATGCTGCCGTCCTCGACGAAGTTCCACTCCTTGGCCAGGCCCGGGACGATCTTGTCGTCCTTGTCCAGCATGGTCAGCCGGTCCCAGACGAGGAACAGGTAGCCCCAAGCGCCGTAGCTCGTCTGCAGGGCCGGGTCGAGGTCGCGCAACGGACCCGCCGACGCGAACTTGAGCACTGCCGACGTGTCGATCTCGCCCTGCGCGGCGCTGCCGCTGCCGGAGTTGTCCGGCGAGCTGCAGCCGGCCAGGGCGAGCGCCCCGATGCTGATCAACGCGACCACACGTCTGCGGGCCGTTATGGTGACGCCCATTCTCATCCTTCCTAAACACGAGCCGAGTCGTTCCGGCTGATCAGAGGTGGTGTTGTCCCTTCCGGCGGCTGCCGGGCGGGATCCGTGGGTCGCTGACGGCCTTCGGAGCTGTGGTGGTGGCCGGCGTCTCAGCCCTCCGCGGAGAGGATCAGTGCACTGGTGGGAACGCCGACGCCCGCCGTCACCAGGACGTTGCGGACGCCGTCGGGCTGGTTGGTCGAGGTGCCCCGGACGAGGCGGACGCCCTCCGCGACACCGTTCGTGCCGTGCAGGTAGGCCTCGCCGATCTGGCCGCCGTGGGTGTTCGTCGGCAGCGAGCCGGTGACCTCCAGGTTGCCGTCGGCGATGAAGTCCTTGGCCTCACCGCGACCGCAGAAGCCGTACTCCTCGAGCTGGTTGAGCACGTACGGCGTGAAGTGGTCGTAGAGGATCGCCGCGTCCATGTCGGCGGGGCCGAGCCCCGACTGGGCCCACAACTGCCGGGCGCAGAGTTCGACCTCGGGGATCCGGGTCAGGTCCTCGCGGTAGTAGCTGACCATCTGGTACTGGTCCGGTCCCAGGCCCTGGGCCGCCCCCCGGATGTAGACCGGGGTGACGGGCAGGTCCTTGGCGCGTTCGGCGCTGACGACGACCATCGCCTGGCCGCCGTCGGTCTCCTGGCAGCAGTCGAACAGGTGCAGCGGCTCGGCGATCCAGCGCGAGGCCTGGTGCTCCTCGAGCGTGAGCGGCTTGCCGTAGAACCACGCCCTGGGGTTGTTCGCGGCGTGCTTGCGGGCGAGCACCGCCACCCGGCCGTAGTCCTCGCTGGTCGCGCCGTAGGTGTGCATGTAGCGACGGGCGAACATCGCGGTGTGCTGGGCCGGGGTGAGCAGGCCGTACGGGTTGACCCAGGAGCGGTACTCGTTGTCCGAGGTGGCCTGGGTCTTCGCCGGCGGAGGTCCCTGCCCGAAGCGGACGCCGGAGCGCTCGTTGAAGGCGCGGTACGCCACGACGACGTCGGCGATCCCGCTCGCGACGGCCATGGCGGCCTGCTGAATGGGTGCGCAGGCGCCGCCGCCGCCGTAGGGGATCCGGGAGAAGAACTTCAGCTCGGGGATGCCCAGGCTGCGGGCGACCATGTTCTCCGGGTTGGTCTCCATGGTGAAGGTCGTCATGCCGTCGACATCGGCGGGGCTCAGGCCCGCGTCGGCCAGGGCGGCCGAGACGGCCTCGACGGCCAGCTGCAGCTCGCTGCGACCGGAGTTCTTCGAGAACTCCGTCGCGCCGATGCCGACGACAGCGGTGCGACCCGACAGGAAGGTGGACGTCACGTCACTGCTCCGATCCGCGGGGCAGGCGCACTGTCACCTCGGAGACGACGTGCCCACCCTTGCTGTTCATGCCACGCACCGCGACGCGCACGGTGTCCTCCTCGACGCCGACGACCTCACCGGTCAGCCGCATCACGTCACCCGGGAAGTTCGGCACCCCGAGGCGGGTGCTCAGGCGCACCATGCGCGCAGCAGGGCCGGCCCAGTCGGTGACGTAGCGGCCGACGAGGCCATTGGTGTGGTTGATGCTCATGTACGTGTCGGGGGTGCCGCGACGCTGGGCCTGGGCCGGGTCGTGGTGCACGTCCTCGTAGTCGCGGGTCGCGAGCGCGCCGGCGACGATGACGGTCCGGGTCAGCGGGATCTCCAGCGCCGGCAGCGTGTCGCCGGGGCTCACCTGCTCGATGGTGATCTGCGTGCCGCTCACAGCTGCTCCCCCTCGCCCACGAGGTCCGCGAGCTGCTGCAGGTGCCAGGCTCCCGAGCCGGCGGTGTTGGCCAGCTGCGTGGTCCAGAGCATGTAGCGGTGGATCGGATAGGTGACGTCGGCGCCCATGCCGCCGTGCACGTGCTGCACGGTGCGCGCGACGCGGTCGCCCGCCTCGGCGGCCCAGTACTTCGCGACGTGCACCGCCGCCCGGGACGGCCGCCCGGTCGTCTCGCGCCACAGCGCGTCGAGGTAGGTGACCTCCATCGCCTCGGTGTCGATGTGGCAGTCGGCGAGCTGGTGGGCGACGGCCTGGAAGGTCGCGATCGGCACACCGAACTGCTCACGGCCCGAGGTGTAGTCGGCGGCCTGGCGTACGGCGGCCTGGCTGATGCCGCTCTGCAGAGCCGCCACGGCGGTCCAGACCTGGCGCAGCAGCCAGTCGAGCCGGTCCTCCTCGGGGCCCTCGGCGAGCGGCCCAGCGACGGCGCCGTCGAAGTGCACGTCGGAGGCGAGTCCGCGGTCGGTGCGCTCGAAGGTGTCCCGGCGTACCCCGGGCCCGGCGGTCGGCACGAGGTACAGCCCGACCGCGCCCGCCTCGTCGGTGGCCGGGACGACGATCGCGTCGGCGAGGTGCGCCGAACGGACGCCGACCGCGGTGCCGCTCAGGGTGATCCCGTCACCGCCGGGCTCGGCGCCGGACCGCGCACGGACGCGGGCGCCGTACGGCCGGGCGTCGGTCAGGTCGTCGACGGCCACGGTGAGGACCGCGTCACCGGCGGCCACGCGGGGCAGCCACTCGGCCTGCTGCTTGGCGTTGCCGTAGCGCAGCAGCGGCAGGACGCCGCCGACGAGGGTCTCCCACAGCGGGACGGTGCCCAGCGTGCGGCCCTGTTCGACGAAGACCCCGGCGACCTCCCACAGGCCCAGCCCAGCGCCGCCGTGCTCCTCGGGCACGGGCAGCCCGAGGATGCCGGACTCGGCCAGGTCGCGGTACAGGACGCGGTCGAAGCGGTCCGGCCCGGCCTCGATGTCGAAGAGCCGCTGCGGGTCGCCGTTGCGCGAGAACACGTCGCGCGCCAGGTCGTTGACCGTGACCTGTTCCTCGGCGAGCTGGAAGTCCATCAGTTCCCTTCCTCTTCTGTGGGCTCCGATGCGGAGGTCGCGGCCCGGAAACGCGGCAGCGTGAGGTTCTCGTCGTAGTCGAGCCAGTCGACCTGCACGGGCATGCCGATCTCGACCTCGTCGGCGTCCCCGGCGAAGTCGGCGACCAGACGGGTGCCCTCCTCGAGGTCGACGAGCACGACGGTGAGCGGGTAGTCGTACCCGGGGGCCTTCGGGTGGTGGCTGACGACGTAGCTGTGCACAGTGCCCCGGCCGCTCGCCTCGACCTCGTGCCACGCGTACGAGTGGCACGAGGGGCAGATCGGGCCGGGCGGGTGGCGCAGCGTGCCGCAGTCGGTGCAGGCCTGGATGACGAGGCGACGCTGTGCGGCGGCGGCGAACCAGAACGCGTTGTCGCGCAGGATGAACGGCTTGTGCCGCAGCGCCGGGTCGGCGGCGGCCGGCGCCGCGGGCTTGGCGCCGGCCGGGTCGAAGCGCAGGATGCGGAAGCGCTGGCGGGCCACGACCTCGTCGTTCTGGTCGGTGTAGGTGCGCAGCGTCGTGATGAAGTGGCCGGTGCCCAGCCCGGTGGTCTTGCGCGGGGAGATGTCCTCGATGACAGTGGTCATCTTGATCTCGTCGCCCAGGCGCAGCTCGCGCACGTACTCGTGCTCGTCGTTCGTCGCGACGACCCCGACGAAGCCGGCGTCGGCCAGCAGCGCGAGCAGCCGGGCCATCGGGGTGTCCGGCGCGGCGCCCGCGGCGGCGGCCGTGTGGGCCTTGTAGCCGACCATGAGCCAGGTGGACAGCATCGGCGGCGGGGCCACGACGCCCTCGCGGCCGGTGTCCCGGGCGGCCTGGTCGTCGACGTAGACGGGGTTCTCGTCGCCCATCGCCTCGACGAAGTGACGGATCATCGCCTGGTTGACGGCGTCCTGGGCGTAGCGGGTGGGCGTGGCCTCGAGGCCGACGAACTCGCGCAGGCGGGCGAGGAAGGCGTCCTGGTCGGTGGCTTCGGGGGCGGGGGCCTGCGTCGTGGTGCTCATGCCGAACGTCCCTTCCTCGGCATGCCGAGACCGGCGACCGCGATCATGTCGCGCAGCACCTCGTTGGTGCCGCCGCCGAAGGTGTTGATGTACGAGCCGCGGGTGTACGCCTCCAGTTGCCCGCCGAGGACGGCGTCCGGCGCGCCGGCGCGCCGGGTCGCGCGGGGCCCGACGACGGAGACGAGGTTGCGGCAGACCCGGTCGTGGGTCTCCGTGCCGTAGACCTTGGCGACGGACGCGGCGGCGGGTGCCGGGTTCTGCCCCTCCCCCACGACGGCGATCTTCCAGTTGAGCAGGCGCATCGCGGTCAGCTCGGCGTAGTCGCGGGCCAGCTCCGTGCGCACCCACGGCTTGTCCAGGACGCGGTTGCCGTCGGCGTCGGGCTGGGCGGCCCACGCGGCGACGTCGGTCCACAGCTGCTCGGTGCGCCCGCCCATCGCGGCCAGGCCCACCCGCTCGTGACCGAGCTGGCCGGTGATGAGGCGCCAGCCGCCGTTGACCTCGCCGACGAGGGCCTCGGGGCCGACGCGTACGTCCTCGTAGTAGGAGGCGTTGGTGTGGGTGATGCCGCTGGTGGCGATCGGCGTGCAGCTGAAGCCCGGGTCCGACGTCGGCACGATGAGGATGGTGATGCCCTTGTGCTTCGGGGCGGCCGGGTCGGTGCGCACGGCCATCCAGACGAAGTCGGCCTGGCTGGCGCCGCTGGTGAACACCTTCTGACCGTTGATCACCCAGCCACCGTCGGGCGTCGCTTCGGCCCTGGCGCTCAGCGAGGCGAGGTCGGTGCCGGAGCCCGGCTCGCTGTAGCCGATGGCGAAGATGACGTCGCCGGTCAGCATGCCCGGCAGGTAGGTGCGCTTCTGCTCATCGGTGCCGTAGCGCATCAGCATCGGGCCGATGTTGTTGATGGTGACGAAGGGGAACGGCGCCTGGGCGCGGTTGATCTCGTCGAAGAGGATGTACTGGTCGATCGCCGGGCGGCCCTGGCCGCCGTACTCCGTGGGCCAGCCGAGTCCGAGCAGGCCGTCCTTGCCGATCTGGCGGATGATCTCGCGGTAGGCCGGGCGGTCCTCGTTGGTGCCGCCGAGCGCCTCGCGGACCTCGGGCGTGAGCAGTCGCGCGAAGTAGGCTCGCAGCTCCCTGCTCAGCTCTCGCTGCTCGGGGGTGTACTCCAGGTACATGGATGTTCCTCATTCTCGGGGCGTGGGCGCCAGTCGGTGTGCCGGGCGGGCCGGCAGGTCAGGGGGCCGGCAGGAGCGCGGCACGTCCGTTGTCGGCGAACTGCTTCTCGAGGTCCCGGATGTCCGCCTCGGTCAGCGGGCGGTACGCTGCGGACGCGCCGTCGCGGACGTAGACCGGGTCGGTCGTGACCCAGGCGGTACGGCGCAGGATCTGCTTGGCGACCTTGCCGTTGCCCGTGCTGGGGATCTGGTCGACGATCCGCACGAAGCGGGGCCGCCACTTGGTGCCGAGGTCGGCCTGCTCGTCGAGGAAGGCGGTGAACGCCTCCGGGTCGAAGGTGGCGCCGCTGCGCAGCTGGATCACGCACATGACCTGGTCGCCCGTACGCGGGTCGGGCACGGCGAAGACGGGGGCGACCGCCACCCGGTCCCAGCGCTCGATGATCCGCTCGGCGGGCCCGGCCGCGAAGTTCTCGCTGTCGACGCGGATCCAGTCCGAGGAGCGGCCGGCGAAGTAGAAGTAGCCGTCGGCGTCGCGGTAGGCCAGGTCCCCGGACCAGAAGTCCTCGCCGCGGACCCGCTCGGCGGCGGCCTCGGGGTTCTTGTAGTAACCCTCGAACTTCGCCGCCATGCCGACGCCGACGAGCTGGCCGATGGCCTCGTCGGCGTTGAGGAGCCGCCCGGTCCCGTCGAGCCTGGCCGGCGGGCACTCCAGCCTGGTCTCCTCGTTCATGACCTTGATCTCGGCGCCGGCGACGGCCACACCGAGCGCCTCGGCGGGCGTCTCGGGGGTGCGGTTGATCCGCATGACGCCCTCGCTGGAGCCGTAGCCCTCGGAGATGACGACGCCGAAACGCTCGGCGAAGCGGGCGATGTCGGCGGCCGAGGCCTCGGTGCCGACGGCGCGCCGCAGCGTGCTCGTCGCGTCGCGGGGGTCGACCGGCTGGGCCAGGATGTAGGCGAGTGCCCGGCCGACGTAGTTGAAGTAGGTGACGCCGTACTCGTGCACGTCGCGTACGAAGCCGGACGCGGAGAACCTGCGGACCATGCAGATGGTCGCGCCGCAGACCATGGCGGGGCCGAGGTTGAGCATGACGGCGTTGCCGTGGAACAGCGGCATCGACATGTAGCTGACCGAGTCGCGGGTCAGCTCGGTGCGGGTCAGCAGCGCCTCGGAGACCGCGGCGAGGCGCCCGTGGGAGCAGATGACCGCCTTGGGCGCCCCGGTCGAGCCCGAGGAGAACATGAGCAGCAGGTTGGCGCGCGGGTCGACCTCGTCGGTGGGTACCGGCGCGCCGGCGTGCCGGCCCAGCCAGGCGGCGTACTCCGGGGAGTCGATGTTGCGCATCTGCCCGGCGGGGATGCCCAGGTCGAGCCCGTCGACGAGGCCGGCGAGGCGGTCCTCGGTGAGGAGCAGGTCGGTGTCGGTGTGCCGCACGTCGTGGGCCAGCTCGGCGCCACGCCGGGTCGGGTTGATCCCGACCACTGTGGCGCCGGCCAGCGCGGCCGCACAGATCCAGTACACGTAGTCGGGGGTGTTCTCCATGAGCAGCCCGATGTGCAGTGGTCTGCCGTCGGGCCGGGGCACATCGTCCAGTGCGGCGGCCCGGTCGGCGGCTTCCTGCACGATCCGGCCCCAGGTGATGGTGCGGCCTTCGAAGAGCAGGCCGGGGTGGTCGTCGCCCGTGCGTGCCCGCACGATGTCGGCGAAGACGGCGGGTCCCGAGTTCCGGGCCACCGGGGCCTGAGTCGTCATTGACGTTCGCTCCGTCTCGTCCGTCGTCGAATGCGAATCACCAAACAAGCAAGCGCTTGGTCGAAGCGTAGAGTGAGGCTTGCCGCAGGTCAAGGCCTTGACAACGCTTCCCATGGGCTACTCGCGGCGAGCGCCGAGCGCACCCGGTCGGTGTCCTCACCACGCCGACGCGGGGCCCGTGGGACCCCCGCGGGCGTACGCGAGAAGCGCGGCGTCGGGGCCGGCTGAGCGACCCCCTCGACCTCGACCACGGCGCCTCGGGCACGCATCTGCGGATGCTCGGCCGACTCGGCGATGTCCAGCACCGGGTGCACGCACGCGTCGACGCTCTCGAAGACGCCGGTCCACTCCTGCCGGGTGCGTCCGGCGAAGACCGACGCGATCCGCTCGGCCCAGCCGGCCCACCCCGACTCGTCGAACTGCCCCGGCCCGTCCTCCGGATCGAGGCCGAGCGTTCGCAGGAACGTGCGGTAGAACTTCGCCTCGATGGCCGCCACGGACATGAACTTGTCGTCGGCGGTGCGGTACACCCGGTAGAAGTGCGCCCCGCCGTCGAGGTAGTTCGTGCCACGGGTGAGGTTCCAGGCGCCCCGCGCGAGCATCGAGTGGATGACGACGGTGAGCAGCGCGCTGCCCTCGAGCATCGAGGCGTCCACGACCTGCCCACGCCCGGAGGAGACACGCTCCTGCAGGGCGGCCAGCACGCCGAACGCCAGCACCATGCCGCCGCCGGCGAAGTCGGCCAGATACATCGGCGGCACGACGGGGCCGGTGTCGGGCAGGCCGATCGTGTCGAGCACCCCGGAGACGGCGATGTAGTTGAGGTCGTGCCCGGCGGCCGCGGCGAGGGGGCCGTCCTGGCCCCAGCCGGTCATCCGCGCGACGATGAGACGCGGGTACCGCTCGGTGAGTTCGGCCGGGGCCAGGCCCAGACGTTCGAGCACCCCGGGCCGGAACGGGTCGAGCAGCACGTCCGCGTCGGCGAGCAGCCGGTGCACGAGCGCCCGGTCGGCCTCGGACTTCAGGTCGAGCGTGACCGTCGTACGGCCCCGGTCGATCGCGTTGACCTGCGCGCGCTCCCGCCGGTCGGGCTCGCCGGGCGGGTCGACCCGTACCACCTGGGCGCCCATGTCGGCGAGCATCATCGTCGCGAACGGCACCGGCCCCTGCCCACCGAGTTCGAGGAGGCGCAGGCCGGCCAGCGGCCCTTCGAACCGCTGGCCGGGGACGCTGTTCATGCCTGCTCCCGGGTGCCGGCGGGGACGGGTCGGCCGGTCACGGCACGGGGGTCCGTGCTCCACGTCTGCGCCGTCACGCCCTCCTCGCGCAGGACCCGCTTGAGGACCCGCCCGACGGCGTTCTTGGGCAGTTCGGCGCGGACCTCGATGTGGGAGGGGACGGCGTACCGCGGGATTCGCGGGTGCAGCCACTCGAAGAGCTCCGCGGGGTCGATCTCCGCACCGGGCGCGGGCACGACGGTCACCTTGAGGTCGTCCTCGGCCAGCGGGGAGGGGACGGCGTGGACGGCGACCTCGCCGACGGCCGGGTGGGTCGCGACGACGCCCTCGATCTCGAAGCTGGAGATGTTCTCGCCGCCGCGGCGCAGGTAGTCCTTGCCCCGGTCGACGAAGTAGAGGTAGCCGTCCTCGTCGAGGCGGCCGTAGTCACCGCAGTGGAACCACAGGCCCCGGAAGGCCTCCAGCGTCTTCTCCGGCTGACGCCAGTAGCCGTTGAACATGATCGCCGGACGGTTGGGACGGGCCACGATCTCGCCGACCTCGCCGACGGGCAGCGGGTTGTCGTACTCGTCGACGATGCGTACCTCGAAGGAGTCGTTGATCTTGCCCGCGCTCCCGGCGCGGTAACCCCCGGGTGGGGTGAGGGTGATCAGGCAGGCCTCGGTCTGGCCGTAGGCGCCCGAGCCGACCCGTTCGACGCCGAAGCGCTCCCTCCAGCGGGCGGCGAGCTCGGGGGTGACCGGCGAGCCGGACACGACGCGCAGCCTGCCGAAAGCCTCGCGGGTGGCCTCGGAGTCGGGGGCGCCGGCGATCATCGGCAGCATCGAGCCCATGAGCGCGGCCATCGTCGCGCGGCTGCGCAGGATCTCGTCCCAGAAGCCCCGGACCGTGAAGCGCGACGCGAGGTCGATGGCCGAGCCGAGCTGGAGCGAACCCATGACGTGCCCGACGGCGGCCATGTGGAACAGCGGCATCGCCGTCCACAGGACGTCGTCGGAGCGGCGTTCGAGGTTCTCGTGCATCTGGCGGGCCATGTTCGCCACGTAGCCGTGGCTGACCATGCACGCCTTGGACGGCCCGGTCGTGCCGGCCGTGTAGATGAGGTGGCTGGTGGCGTACGCGTCGAGGTCCGGGGTGGTCGTCACCGCCGAGCCCTCCGCCACGGCGGCGTCGAAGTCGACGACCTCGGTGGCCCAGGCGGGCGCCGGGCCCGAGGCGGGCCGGCTGTCCCTGGGGGCGCCGACGAGGACCGGCACCCGCAGCCCCGTGCCGGCGAGCGCGTCGTCCAGGACGGACGCGAACTCATCCTCGACGATCATCATGACCGGGTCGGCGTCGAGCACCTGGTGGGCCAGTACGGGGCCGCGGTTGCTCGTGTTGAGCGGCACGACGAAACCGCCGCGCAGCGTCATCGCCCACCAGGAGAGCAGGGCCAGGCGGCCGTTGCGGGCGAGGACGACGACCCGGTCGCCGGGAGCGACGCGGTCGGCGAGGAACCCGGCGAGGCGACGCGACGCGGCGTCGAGCTCGGCCACTGTGAACGGGGCGCCGGCGAGGGTGAGGGTGAGGTCCGGCTGCTCGTCGAGCAGGCGGGACAGGGCGGGCAGCAGCGGAGGGGCTGCGGTGGGACGGTTCACTGGCTCTGGCTACCTTTCTTCGGGTCGGCCGCTCGCGGTGGCGGACGGCGGGGACCTGACGCTCAGCCCTTCGTCATCGCGACGGTCCGCAGGTCGAACAGGCCGAGGTTGGTCCACGGCAGCTGCTCGGCCCCGACGACCTTCGGGGAGGCGATGGTGGCGCTGGTGAGGTTGCAGATCGGGATGAACCACGCCTCGCTGAACAGCCGCTCCCACAGCTGGTGGTACTGCTTGGCACGCTCCTCGACGCTGGAGCGGGGGTCGGCGGCCTTGGCCGCGATCGGGCCGATGACCTCCGGGTCGGTGGCGAGCTTGTAGTTGCCGAGGAGGTAGTTGTCCACAGTGCCCGCCGGGTCGAGACGCGGGTTGAAGGTGTTGGAGACCTCCAGCTCGAAGTCGCCGGCGATGAAGCGGGCCTCGGTCTCGGAGTTCGGCGTCGGGTTGAGCTTCGCGTCGATGCCGGCCTGGGACATGGCGGCCTGGATGGCGGTGGCGGGCTGCTCGGTGTTGGTGCCGGCGGAGAAGCTGATCGACACCTTGGCCCGGCCGACCTCGGAGATCAGCGCCTTGGCCTTGGCCAGGTCGAACTCGTACGGGTACGTCGCCGCCGGGTCCTCCCACGGGCTGTTCGGGTAGATGCTGCGGGTGGGCGTGCAGGTGTCGGCGAAGAGCGCTTGGATGGCGGCCGGGTCGATCGAGCGCGCGATGGCCTCACGGACCCGCTTGTCCTTGAGGTCGCCCATGTTGGCGCGCAGCAGGATGCCGAGGACGTTGCGGAACGGGCGGGTGGTCACCTTGAGCTGGCCGTCCTCGCCGAGCTGGCGGGCCTGGGTGATCTCGTTGGCCGAGGAGACGAAGCTGAGGTCGGTCTGACCGCTGATGACGCCGTTGAGCCGGGTGGCGCCCTCGGGGACCCGGGTGATCTCCATACCGGCGAGGCGCCCGGCGTTGGGGTCCCAGTAGGTGCCCTCGGCGCGCTTGAGGACGTACTTCTCGTTCGGGATGAACTCGGTGACGACGTACGGGCCCGAGCCGGCCTTGCCAGGGGCGCGCTTGAGGTCGACGCCGTCGGCGATCGCCTTGGGCGAGACCATCATCCCGGCGGCGGTGGCCAGGGCCGAGGGGAGCACGGCGCCGGTGCCCGGCTTGAGGTTGAGGCGCACGGTGTGCGCGTCGACGACGGTGACGCCGGTGATGCTGGCGAGGTCCTGCTTGATGGTGCTCGTGGGCAGCGTCTGGCCGCGCTCGATGTTGACCTTGACGGCGTTGGCGTCGAACGGCGTCCCGTCGTGGAACTTGACGTCGTCGCGCAGGGCGAGTTCGAGGTGGGAGCCGTCCTGGGCGTAGGTCCACTTCTTGGCCAGGCCGGGGACGACCTGGTCGGTGGAGTCGACCATGGTGAGCCGGTCGTAGATCAGCGTGAGGTAGGGGTAGCCGCCGGGGGCCGGCTGCGCCGGGTCGAGGTTCTGGAACGGCGACGAGGCTGTCACCCGCAGGACGGCGTTGGGGTCGATCTCACCCGTGGTGGCACCGGGGTCGCTGGTTCCGGTGGCGGAGCAGGCTCCGACGACGAGGGTGGCGGCGAGCAGGCTCGCGGCGACGGCGAAGCGTCGGCGGCGCGGGAGGCGAGACACAATGATCCTTTCCTGACCTTCGGCCCGAGAGCGGGAGCGGCTCCGCGGGTCACCCGGCGGGTTCCCGGGGGGCGGCGGCCGGGCCGTTCGGCGGCGGCCGTGCGGGCGCGATGGTCATGGAGGTGATGGATGGCGGCGCTGGTGTGGAGCCCCTGTCCGGAACTGATCGGCATCCGCGCCCGAGGCTGGCGGTGTTGCGGCCGTTCGCGATCCAAACAAGCGCTCGATTGGGAACCGTAGGGGCAGCCTGCGGGCGCGTCAATAGGGCGAACGGCAGCATGATCGACAAGGAGTGGCGCACGGCGGGCGGCCGTTGCCAGCGCGCGATCAGGTCGCTAAGGTGCGCATCAAGCAAGCGCTTGGTTGCTTGGAGTCGGCCGAAGGAGTCCGCACGGTGGAAGCCCCCCTCGCCACGGCACAGCCCCGCGACACCGGCATCGACGCGGTCGCCTCGGCCACCCGCCGGCTCATCGACGCGATCACCCGCGCGGGCGGCGCCGTCGACGCCGATGCCGACGCGATCGTGGCCGACCTCGACGCGCTCACCGCCCGGATCGACGCCCACGCCCCGGACCTCCCCGAGCGGATCGCGACGATGTGGCGCCAGCCCGGCCCGGGCCGCTTCGATCCCGCCGGCGGCACCGAGAACCCGCTGTCGCCGCCGGTGTCCCTCTGGGTCGAGCCGGACGGTTCCTTACGCGGGGAGGTCACCCTGAGGCTTGCCTTCCAAGGGCCACCCGGGCATGTGCACGGCGGCACCTCGGCCATGCTGATGGACCACGCCCTCGGCATCGCCAACGCCCGCGCCGGATACGCCGCGGTGACCGTCGGGCTCGACATCTCGTTCCGCGCGGCCATCCCGATCGGCTCGACGATCACGATCCTGGCCCGGCACGACGGACGCGACGGACGCAAGGTGCGCAGCTCCGGCGAACTGCGCGTCGGGAACCTGACGTGCGTCACGGCCACCGGCACCTTCGTCCTCATGGACGACCCGTCCACGCGGGAGAAGTTCCGCCGAGCGTCGAGGGAGCAGCCATGAGCACCGATCCCCACCCGACCAGCGCCGCACCCGGCCCGCTCGCCGGCCGCGGCGCGCTCGTCATCGGCGGGGGCGGCGGCTTCGGCCGCGCCATCGCCGCCGCGCTGGCCGCCGACGGCGCCGCCGTGACGATCATGGGACGGACCGAGGCGACGCTGCGGGCGGCGGCCGGGACGATCGCCGCAGCCGCCCCCGGAGCACCACCGGTACGGATCAGCGCCGGCGACTCCACCCACGAGCAGGACGTGGCAGTAGCGGTACGCGTCGCCGACGAGACCCCGCTGGCCGCAGTCGTCACCACGGTCGGCGGCGGCACCTTCCGGCCCCTGCTCGCTCTCGACGCCGAGACCCTCGAACACGACTTCCGGCGCAACGTCACCACGGCGCTGCACGCCATCCGGCACGGCGGACAGGCCCTGGCCGCCCGCGGCGGGGGCGCGATCGTGTGCACCTCGTCGAGCGCGGGCGGGCACTCCTTTCCGTTCATGCCGTCGTACTCGGTGAGCAAGGCCGCGCTCGAGGCGCTCGTCCGGGTCGCCGCCGACGAGCTCGGCCACCTCGCGGTACGGGTCAACGTGGTACGCCCCGGCATCGTCGCCACCGACGGCGAGAACCCGGGCCTGCTGCTGGCCGACCCCGAACTGGCCGCCGCGACGGTCGCCGAGAAGCCCCTGTCGCGGATCGGGCGCGCCGAGGACGTCGCCGCCGCGGTCCGCTTCCTGTGCGGTCCCGGCTCCTCCTGGATCACCGGCGCCTGCCTGCCCGTCGAGGGCGGGGCCCACCTGCGGCGCGCGCCCCGGCTGGAGAAGCTCGCCCGGATCGTCAACGGCGACGAGGTCGTCGACGCCACCCTGGCGGGCCGCATCCCGTGACGGCACCACAGGTAGCCGCCACCCGGATGGAGCTGACCACGACGCTGCCGCCGACGACGGCGCTGCGCGAGGTGCCCGCGGTCGTGGCGCGCATCGAACGGCTCGGCTTCGACACCGTGCACATCCCCGAGACGACGCACGACTCCCTGGCGGTCGCGCTGCTCGCGGCCGAGCACACCAGCCGGATCACCGTACGCACCAGCATGACGCTGGCCTTCCCCCGCAGTCCGATGGTGACCGCGTACGCCGCGTGGGACCTCGCGCGGTTCTCCGAGGGCCGCTTTCAGCTCGGCCTGGCCACCCAGGTTCGCGGCAACATCGTCGGCCGCTTCTCGGTGCCGTGGGAGCGGCCGGTCGAGAACCTGCGCGACTACCTCGCCTCGATCCGGGCGATCTTCGCCGCGTTCAGCACCGGCGGCCCCCTGGAGCACGAGGGCAGCCACTACCGCTTCACTCGGCTCCAGCCGTACTTCAATCCCGGCCCGCTGCCGACCGCGGCCCCGGCGCTCTACACCGGCGGGGTCAACCGGCGTGTCTGCGAGGTGGCCGGCGAACTGGCCGACGGCTTCGTCACCCACGCGACGAACTCGCACCCGAGTCACCTGCGCACGGTCGTGCTCCCCGCGCTGCGCGCCGGGGCCGAGCGGGCCGGACGCGCCGGGATCCCGCGGGTCGTCGTCGTGTCCAAGTCGATCACCGGTCCGACGCCGGCCGCGCTCGCCGCGAGCCGCGACTCCGCCCGCCAGGAGCTGGCGTTCCTCTTCTCCACTCCCGCCTACCGCACGACCCTGGACCGGCTCGGCCTGGGCCGGGTCGGCGAACGGCTCGCCGCGATGGCCGCCTCCGGGCGCTGGACGGGACTCGCCGGCACCCTCGACGACGAGACCCTGGCCACGCTCATCCCGCACGGCACCTACGCCGAGCTGCCGGACGTGCTCGGGCAGGCCTACGGCGGGATCGCCGACGGGCTCGGGCTCGGGCTGCCGCTCGACCCGGCCGACGACGAGGACTTCGGCGCGTTGCTCGAACGCCTCCGGCTCATCCCGACCAGTGCCGCGGCCGGCGCCCCGCCCGCGACCGCCGGCCCCACCAGCGCGACGCACGGCGTCGCCGGATCGGAGACCCTGTCATGACCGCACGCATCGGGCTGCTCACCCCGGTCGTCGTCCAGCATCCGCGCACCGCGGCCGCCTGGGAACGGGACGTCCTGTCCGGCCCCGACGTCGGCGGCGCGCTGCTGGCCGTCGCCCGCGCCGCCGACGACCTGGGCTACCACCACCTGACCTGCAGCGAGCACGTCGCCGTGCCCGCCCCGATCGCCGTCGAGCGGGGCGCGACGTACTTCGACCCGGTGGCCACGCTGTCGTTCCTCGCCTCGGCGACGCGCCGCGTCCGGCTCGCGACGAACGTCGTCGTCATCGGCTACCACCATCCGCTCGCCCTCGCCAAGACCTACGGCACCCTCGACCTGCTCAGCGGCGGGCGCGTCGTCCTCGGGATCGGGGTCGGCAGCCTCGAAGAGGAGTTCGACCTGCTCGGCGCCGAGTTCGCCGGGCGCGGCGCGATCGCGGACGAGGCGATCACCGCCCTGCGCGCGGCGTGGGGCAGGGCCGTGCCGCACCACGAGGGGCCCCACTTCACGTTCACCGATTTCGTCGTCGAACCGCACGCGCCGCGCACCACGGTGCCGATGTGGATCGGCGGGCGC
>NZ_JALJRJ010000009.1:0-198019 GCF_024519755.1 Micromonospora sp. Mcm103 | reverse complement strand
CCCCCGCCGCTCGCTGCGCCGCGCCGTGGCGTACGGCACCGGATGGGCGCCGTTCGGCCTCGGACCGCGGGAGCTGACCCGCATCTGGGACTCCGTGGAACGCCCGGACGGCTTCGACCTCGTGCTGCAGATTCCGCCGCTGGACCCGCTCGGCGACCCGGACGGCTCCCGCGCGCACCTGCACACGGCCGACGCCGTCGGGGCGACCGCTGTCAACGCGAGCCTCGTGGCCACCTCGGCGGCCCACCACCTCGAGCAGATGGCCGCGCTGCGCGAGCTCGCCCCGGAACGCTTCGAGGCGAACCCGTCCACGACCTGACCGGCCGTCGACCGGCCCGACCGGCAAGCCCGATCGAAAGGAACCCACCATGACCGACTCGCAGCCCGACCGGCTCGCCCTGTTCGAGGCGCGCCTCGAACAGGCCGAACGGCGCCTCGCCGCCGCCGAGGACCAGCTCGCCCTCTGGCGGATCGTGGCCAGCTACGGCCCCGCCGTGGACAGCGGCTCGGCCGAGATCACCGCCCAGTTGTGGACCGAGGACGGCGTGTACGACACCTTCCCGGTCGTGCTCAACGGCCGGGACGCGCTGCGCGGCATGGTCAACGGTGAGCGGCACCAGGCCCTGATCAACAACGGCGCCGCCCACCTCATGGGGCTGCCGCACATCGTCGTCGACGGCGACCGGGCCGTCGTGACGAACTACTCGCAGCTTGTGCTCAGCGCCCCCGACCAGAACGGTTACCGGATCTGGCGTACCGGCTCCAACCGGTGGGAGTTCACCCGCACCGACGAGGGCTGGAAGGTAACCCACCGCTGGAACCGCCAGCTCGACGGCACCGACGAGGGCCGCGACCTCCTCGCCCGCGCCGTCGAATCCGAGGCCTGAGGCCGTGCGCATCGGCCTCAGCTCCCCGGTCCTGGCCGACTCCGGGCCCCGGCCCCCGTGGGAGGCCGAGGCCGGAGTCGCCGAGTTGCGCATGGTCTTCACGACCGCCGACCGGCTCGGGTACGAGTTCTTCACCTGCCCGGAGCACGTCAGCGTCTCACCGGGGCTGGCGCGGGGTGAACGCTTCTACGACCCGGTCGCGACGTTCTCGTACCTCGCGGCGATCACCGAGCGGATCCGCTTCCTCCCCTACGTGCTCGTGCTCGGGCTGCACCATCCACTCGAGGTGGCCAAGCGGTACGGCACGCTTGACCACCTCAGCGGCGGACGGGTCGTCCTCGGCGTCGGCGTCGGCAACCTCGAGGAGGAGTTCGCGCTGCTCGGACGCCCGTTCGCCGACCGTGGACCACGGGCCGACGACGCCCTGCGGGCCCTGCGGGCGTCCCTGTCGGTACGGCTCGCGACCTACCACGGGGAGTACTACCACTTCACCGAGCAGGTGATCAGCCCGCACGCGGTTCAGGAGAAGGTCCCGATCTGGGTCGGTGGCCACAGCAGGCGTGCCCTCCGGCGCGCGGTGACCCTGGGCGACGGGTGGGCGCCGGCCCCCGTCACGTATCGCGGGCCGGACCTGGAGACCCTGCCCCGGATGCTCGCCGAGCAGGACCTGCCGGACGGGTTCGACGTCGTCATCACGCCTCCGGCCCGCCTCGACCCGACAGGCGCCCCCGAGGCCGCGCTCGACCTCGTCGGCCGGATCGGCGAGGCCGGGGGCCACCGTGGTCAACCTCGTCGTACGGCACCGTGACCTGGCCGAGTACCTCGACCAACTCGCGGCGGCAGCGGAGCTCTTCGGTCTCGACCGCCGCGACTGAGCACGGCAGTGGACGCCGGGACCCGGCGACGAGCCCCGGCGTCCACGGTCACGCCTCGTTGGGCATGTTCGACCAGCCCTTGCGGTCGGTACGCGCGTACCAGCCCGACGCGGCCAGGGTCCCTCCGTCGACGGGGATCGTGTGCCCGGTGACGAAACGGGCGTCGTCGCTGGCGAGGAACTCGACGACGGCGGCGTAGTCGTCGGGCTCGCCGAAGCGGCCGACGGGAATCCACGTACGGATCAGCTCCGGGTCGCGTCCGCGCAGCATCGCCGCGGCCGGCGTCTGGGGCGTGTCGGCGAGGTCGGGCGCGATCGCGTTGACCCGCACCCCACGGCCGGCGACCTCGACGGCGAGGCTCCTGGTGAAGGCGCTGACCCCGGCGTTGTAGGCGGAGTACGGGGCGCACGCCGGGATTCCCCGGAAGGCCTCGACGGTCGAGTTGTTGACGATGGCGCCACGGCCTCGCTCGACCATGCCGGGCAGCAGCGCATGCGTCATCGCGAGCACGTGCCACAGGTTGATCTCGTAGAGCGCCTGCCACTGCTGGGGCGTCGAGTGCAGGAAGGTCTTGGAGGCCGGGCGGAAGTCGCCGACGTTGTTGACGAGCACGTCGACCCGCCCCGAGTTGACGGCCGCCGCGGCGGCGACCGCGACGGCGACACCGTCGGCGGTGCGTACGTCGGCGAGGACGACCTCGACCTCGCCGCCGGCGCCACGAATGTCGGCGGCGGTGCCGGCGGCGGCCTCCCCGTCGATGTCGACGAGGACGACGTGGGCACCCGCGGTGGCGAGACGGCGGGAGATCCCGCCGCCGATCCCGAGGGCGCCGCCGGTGACGACGGCGATCCGGCCCTCGAGCCTGCGGATGGCGCTCATCTGCCGGTTCCTTCCTCGTCGGCCCGGGTCACGGAGACGCGGTGGCGTTCGATCCAGTTGATGGTCACCGCGCGACGCGCGAAGGCCCATCCTTCGCCGGTGCGCGCGTACTCGTCGTCGTAGTGCAGGAACCAGACGAGGTCCGAAGGCCCGTCGCGACCGGGGAGCAGGTGGTGGGCCGTGCCGCGGACCCGGCCACGGGCCCCGGTCGACGTCGGCAGGTAGCGCGCCCCGGCCACGACGTGGGTCGTGGCCAGCGTGCCGGCGAGCGCTCCGAGCGCGGCCACGACAGCCGGACGGCCGACGTGCGACACATGGGGGTCGAGGTGCGCCGGCGGTTCGGGGACCACGAGGACGCCGTCCGGGGCGAACAGCGCGCCGACCGCTGCTGCGTCACGGTCGTCGGCGGCCGCGGCGTACGTCTCGGAGAGCGCGCGCAGCGCGGTGAGGTCGGCCGCGACGAGGCCGGTCACGCCGCGGGAGCGGTCGCCGCGCGTACGACCTGGACGAGCTCGGCGACGGCCCGCTCGCAGTCACCGCGGGTGTAGCCGAGCAGAGCGGTCTCGGCCGGATCCGGCTCATAGGCAAGGACGTTCCCGCGACCCTGGACGATCATCGAGTCGGGCATGAAGGGGTGCGGCTCGTCGAGCTCGACGATGGTGCGGTTGCCCCCGGCCGCGTCGACGAGCAACTGGAAGAACTGCGTGAACGTCAGGTTGGCGTCACCGACGAGGTACGCCGCGCCCGCCGTGCCGCGGTCCAGCGCGCCGCCGATCGCCTCGGCCAGGGACCGGACCGACATGTAGTTCGTGCCGCCGGCCGGCGCGTGGTCGGGGATCTGCGGCTCGTTGCCGGCAGCCCAGGACACCATGCGGCGGTAGCGCTTGGCCGTGATGCCGGGGATGGCGCCGATGATCGAGGGCGGGTTGAGAGTGCAGACCGTGAAGGAGTCGTCGGCCAGCGCCCGGGCACCCTCGTCGGCGTCGCGGCGAGCGGCGACGTAGGCGCTGGAGTCGGCCAGGGCGGGTCGCAGGTGGTGGTAGTAGCTGCCGACCTGGACGAAACGGGAGATGCCCGCGCTCTTGGCGAGCGCGGCGAAGGCCGGCACCCCCGTGCTCTGGGTCTCCTTCCAGAACGCCGTCTCGTCCGCGTCACGGGGCAGGTGGCGCACGTCCTGCCCGGCGGCGAAGACGACCGCGTCGAAGGGGGCAAGGTCCTCGCGGGTGAAGGTCTGACGGGTGTAGTCCCCGCGGAGGACGGGCAGGCCGGCGACGGGCGAGTCCGCGCCGACCGCTCCTCGGGCGGCGACGGTGACCTTGTCCCCCCGATCCCGTAGGTAAAGGGCGGTGTGGACTCCGATCATGCCGGTTCCACCGACCACGAGTACCTCCATCGCGAGGTCTCCTTGCGTAGTGAGGCGGCTCCCCGGCGTGAATCGGAGTGCCAGCACGACTTCTGAACCTACCAACCAAGCGATTGGTAGGTTACCACGAGAGTCCGCTGACCAGAGACAACGGCGAGTGGACAAGGCTGTCTCGCTAACGGCACCTCTCTGCGTCAGGGCGTCGGCAGCAGAGAGGCGGTGGCGTTGGACGTCACCGGATGACACTTCTATCGGTCTGACGCCGCAGTACGAGGCGAACGCGGACTCCGACCGGCCCTGCTGACGGCGCCGAAGCGGGCCAGGATCTTCGCGGCGGTGACGTCGCCGATGCCGTGCAGATCGGTCCAGGTGGTGCCAGACGGCTGCGACCGCAGCGGACAACGTTGCCCACTCAAGGTGGTCGGCTTCGGCCGGATGACTGTGCTGCCCGGTGGCTGGGAGCTGGCCTGCGGGTACAAGCCGGTGGGCGGAGCGTGACCCGCCGAGCCGGCCATCCGGCCGCGAGGCCGGTCGGGGGCGACCCGGCCGAGGAAGTCCGAGACACCGGCGTACGGCCCCGTGGTCGTGGTGACAGTCGTAACGCTCCGGCCCGCCGGTCACCGTCTCAGGGGCGGCAGTTACCAGGGCCACTCGATCCACAGCCGGCGTGCGCCGGACACCAGGCGGAGCGCGTCATCACCACCTTCGACCTCGACGAGTACGTCTTCGGCGCGCTCAAGGCGGGCGCCCGAGGCTTCCTCCTCAAGGACGCCGGCGCCGAGATGCTCGCCCAGGCCGTCCATGCCGCCGCCCGCGGCGACGCCCTGATCGCACCGAACATCACCGCGAGGCTCCTGTCCTCCTTCGCGAACAGCCGCCCGCGCTCGGTGCCACCTGAACCTGTCGAGCCGCTGACCGCTCGCGAGGAACAGGTCCTGCTGGCTGCCGCTCGCGGGCGGACCAACAGCGAGATCGGCGAGGAGCTGTCCATCAGCCTCAGCACCGTCAAGACCCACATCGCCGCCCTGATGCGCAAGCTCAACGCCCGCAACCGCGTCGAGATCGTGATGTGGGCCTACGAGACACGCCGCGTCGGCACCTGATCGGCGCCCGCAGGCTCGAGTCGCGGAAACCAACGCCGACCACTTCGGTCTTCTCTAGGAGGTCTCCGGTCGGATCAGTCGTCCGCGCTGCGCCGTCATGCAAGCGCTGGCGATCGGATGGGGCCGTCGTTCACTGCCCGAGAGGGCGGTAGCGGAGGTGTACGACGCCGTTTCGGAATCGGCGCTCATCGAGGAGTTCGAGGTCGACGCGCATGCCGGTCGGCAGGCCCGGCTTACCCCCGCCGACGACCACGGGCCAGACGAACAGCTGGCACTCGTCGACCAGCCCGGCCTCAAGAGCCTGCGCCGCGAGGTGTGCACCTCCAACGGTGAGATCGCTGCTGGCCGTGGCCTTCAGTTCGCGTACCGCAGCGGGGTCGAAGCGGCGTTCGAGTCGGGTGTCGGCGGTCGACACCGCAGCGAGGGTCGTGGAGTACACGACCTTTCTCGCTGCCCGCCAGGCGCTTGCGAAGTCGCCCATGAGGTCGGACTGCGCGGCCAGAGCGGCGTCGGTTTCCCAGACGGCCATCGCCTCGTACAGCCGCCGCCCGTAGAGGAACGTGCCCACGGACCGCAGGAGATCGGTGTAGACAACGAATACCTCGTCGTCCATCGGCAACCAGGCGAACGCGCCGCGTTCGTCCTCCATATAGCCGTCCAGCGACACGTTATTCACATAGATCAGCTTTGCCATACCCCTACCTCTCGATGATCAACCGCAACAGCCTGGACACTCATCAGCGTGGTGAACGCCTGGAGCCGGGCCACCGGCACGTCGAGCGCCCGGAGCCGGCATACGGAGCCCGGCCCTCGTCGGCGCGCTGACCACGGCCCAGGTGGAAAGGTCGATCGGCCACCCGCACGTTGCCGAAGACCGCATGCATCACCTGCGCCGTTACCAGCCCCCAGCAGCGCGGCCCGGCCCGCGAAGTAGCCGTCCCAGAAATCGCACACACCGAGGGCCAGGACGCCTCGTTCGGCACCTCGGAGAAGATCACGGTGGCAATGGGCCGACGAGATCGAACATGCAGCAGACCTTGACGCACGGGTGCATCACCCATCACCTCCTATGACCGCGACAGCACGCTCGTAGGCTGCCCCTCACCCTGACTACGAACACCTCTGCCCGAATCCGACACCTTCGGTCGACATAACGGCAGCAGGCCATACCCTCCGACAGATTTGGATAGGCCCTGATGCCCCCGCCGCCCCTGCCTCGACTTCAAACGTGGGCGATAGCGCTGCACATCTTCCACGCGAGCACGAACGGCACTCTGCCGCCCGGCATGGTGCCGCCGGCTGCTTCGACGATTTCCCCGTACGTCAGCCGGCGCACGGCGGCCTTCGGACCGACACCTCTCCGCCGCGCGATTTCGCGCAGTTGCTCTATCCGGGCCTCCGCGGGTTTGCGCCCCTCCGGTGCACCGAGCAGTTTCCTGACCGCCTCGCCGCCCTTGATGTCCAGCGCAGCGAAGCGCAACCGCCGGCGGACTCGCTCGGCCCGGTCGTCCGGCGCGAGCAGCCATACCGCCGCGCTCGCGTTCTCAAGGCGGCTCGGGCCAGCGAGTACGGGGCGTACAGGTGCATGACGTGCGCGTCTTCAGGACGGTGCGCAGGCAGGGCCGGCTCGGTTGAGCAGGAGTTCAGCCCAATTGCGCGGACGCGGTCGGGCGCGATGGTGAGCAGAATCCACCGCTGGTCGTGGCCGTTCCTGCACCTCGTCGCGTGTGTCGAGGCCCATTCGCGCGATCGCTGAACCCGACCACATGATCAGAGTGGCGGGTGACCAGCGGTTGCGCTGGCCTGGTCCGGCAGCTCCGGGCCGGGCGCCCGGTCGCCGCCCTCTCGCAGCCGGATGGAATGCCATGCCGCGCGTACGTGGCTGCGCATGACGGACTCCGCCCAGTCGGGGTCGGGCGCGGCCAGGGCCGCCACCAGCTCGTGGTGGTGAGCGAGGCTACGGCGCAGCGCGTCCGGGCTGTAGCGGGAGAAGGTACGCCAGACGAGCGGCATCTGGATCACCGAGGAGACGACACCGGTGAGTCGGCTGTTGCCGGACGCCTCGAGGATCATCCGGTGGAACCGGTTGTTCAGCTCGGTGAGCTCGTCCACATCGGTCGGTCGTCCGTCCGGCGCCACCTCGTCCATCCGGTGGGCCAGCGCGTCGAGCGCGTCCACGTCGACGGTGCCTGTGGTCGCCGCCAGTCGGCAGCCCCACGGCTCGAGCACGGCCCGCAGGCTGAAGATTTCGTCGAGATCGTGGATGCTCCACGCCTGGACCTGCACGCCACGGTTGCGTTCGTGGCGGACCAGTCCCTCCGCGGTCAGCCGTCTGAGCGCCTCCCGGACGGGCGTCCGACTCACCCCGATCGACTCGGCCAACTCGCCCTCGCGGAGCCAGGCGCCGGCCGACCGTTGCCCGGACAGGATCTGCTCCCGGATCAGCCGATAGGCGTCGTCGGCGGCGTGGCCGTTGTCGGCCTCCCGCAGTGGCGTGTGGTCACTCATGATGCTCGGCACCGTAGCAACACGGCAGGTTGTATGCAATCTTCCTTCGGGGCATTGACACCCGAAGAGTCGAGTCCTACTTTCCCAGCACAACCTACTGTAACGACAGTCACAGACTTGCGAATTGCATGCAAAAAGACGCTGATTGAGGGGCTCATGAGCACTCCACTGCCGCTTGACGACATCCGGGTGATCGAGCTCGGGCAGCTGCTGGCAGGGCCGTTCTGCGGTCAACTCCTGGGCGACTTCGGCGCCGAGGTGATCAAGGTCGAGGACCCGGGTCAGGGCGACCCCATGCGGCAGTGGGGGCGCGAGAAGCCGTACGGCAAGTCGCTCTGGTGGCCGGTGGTGGCGCGGAACAAGAAGTCCGTGACCGCGAATCTGCGGACCGAGCAGGGTCAGGATCTGGTACGTCAGCTCGTCGCGCGGGCGGACGTGTTGATCGAGAACTTCCGGCCCGGCACGTTGGAGCGCTGGGGGTTGGCCCCGGAGCGGCTGTGGGAGATCAACCCCGGCCTGATCATCACCCGCGTGACCGGCTTCGGGCAGACGGGCCCGTACTCGTCACGTGCCGGATACGGATCGATCGGTGAGGCGATGGGCGGAATTCGGTACGTGACCGGCGACCCCGATCGCCCTCCGGCCCGGGCCGGAGTCTCTCTCGGCGATTCGCTGGCGGCGACGTTCGCCTGCCTGGGCACCCTGGTGGCGCTGCACCAGCGCGGACGTACCGGTCGAGGCCAGGTGGTGGACTCGGCCATCTACGAGGCCGTGCTGGCGATGATGGAGTCGCTCATCCCCGAGTACCAGATCGCCGGCTACCAGCGGGAGCGGACCGGAACGACCCTTCCGAACGTGTCGCCGAGCAACGTCTACCCGACGGCCGACGGCGAGATGGTGCTGATCGCGGCGAACCAGGACACGGTTTTCCGCCGGCTCGCCGAGGCGATGGGGCGGGTGGAGCTGGCCACCGACGAGAAGTACGCCACCCACGGCGCCCGAGGCCGGTGGATGGAGCAGCTGGACGGCCTGGTCGCCGAATGGAGCTCGACGCTCGCGGCCGACGATCTGCTCGAACGGCTGCACGCCCATGGCGTTCCGGCAGGCCGCATCTTCAGGGCCCGGGACATGCTCGAGGACCCACACTTCGCCTCGCGGGAGGCGATCGTCCGGCTGACCCACCCCGGTCTCGGGGAGTTCGCCATGCACAACGTCGTACCCAAGCTCTCCGACAGCCCGGGCCGGGTCCGGCACGTCGGCCCCGAGCTCGGTGAGCACAACGAGGACATCTATCGCGACCTGCTGGGGCTCGGCGACGACGCGATGGCGTCGCTGCGTTCTGCCGGCGTCATCTGAGGAGGGACCATGACCTACCGACTCGGCGTGGACGTGGGGGGAACGTTCACCGACATCCTGCTGATCGACGAGGCGACCGGAGAGACATACCGGGCCAAGACCTCCTCCACGCCCGAGGACCAGTCCATCGGGGTGCTGCGTGGCATCGAGCGGGCCTGCGAGGCCGCCGGCGTGCCCATGTCGGAGATCGCTGAGGTGTTCCACGGCACCACGGTCGCCACGAACGCGATCCTCGAGGGCAAGGGCGCCCGGGTTGGGCTGGTCACCACCGACGGCTTCCGGCAGGTGCTCCAGATCGCCCGTTCCTTCGTGCCAGGTGGCCTGGCCGGCTGGATCATCTGGCCGAAGCCGGAGCCGCTGGCGGCGTTGGAGGACACCGTGGAGGTCGTCGGCAGGATCGGCGCCGACGGCGCGGTGGTGACCGAACTCGACGAGGCTGACGTCCGTACGAAGCTGCGCAAGCTCCGCGCACAGGGCATCGAGGCGTTGAGCGTCAGCCTGATCAACTCCTACACCAACCCGCAGCACGAGCGCCGGGTCGCCGAATTGTCCGCCGAGGAGCTTCCGGGCGTACCGGTGTCGCTGTCGTCTTCGGTGCTGCCGGAGCTTCGCGAGTATGAGCGGACCATCACCACCGTCGCGAACGCGGCCGTGCAGCCTCAGGTGGCGCGCTACGTGGCCAACCTTGAGGCGCAGCTCGGCGAGTCCGGGGTGGACGGTCGGCTGTGCATCCTGCGCAGCGACGGTGGTCTGGTCTCCGCAGCCGTCGCCGCGGACAACCCGGTGAACCTGCTGCTGTCCGGCCCTGCCGGCGGGGTCACCGGCGCGACCTGGGTGGCGGAGCAGGCCGGATACCCGGACTTCCTGACCTTCGACATGGGCGGCACCTCCACCGACGTCGCCCTGGTTCAGGGGCTCACGCCGCGGGTGGGTCGGGAGACCACGGTCGGGGACCTCAAGGTCCGCGCCACCTCCGTCGACGTACGAACTGTGGGTGCCGGCGGCGGATCCATCGCCCACGTACCGCCGCTGACCCAGGCGCTCCGGGTAGGGCCGCAGTCGGCCGGTGCCGCACCCGGTCCGGCCGCGTACGCGGCGGGCGGTGAGCAGCCGACGGTGACCGACGCGAACGTGGTGCTCGGCTACCTGCCCACCGATCTGGCCGGTGGCGAGATCACGCTGGACCGTGCGGCGGCACGAGCGGCGGTGAAGTCGATCGCCGACGCCACCGGGCTGGAGTCGGTCGAGGCCGCCGCCGCGGGCATCATCGACATCGTCAACGAGAACATGTTCGGGGCGTTGCGACTGGTGTCGGTGCAGCAGGGCTTCGACCCGCGCGACTACGCGCTGGTGGCCTTCGGTGGCGCCGGCCCGTTGCACGCCAACGCTCTCGGCAGACTGACCGGGGCCTGGCCGGTGATCATTCCGCCGTCGCCGGGAGTGCTGTGCGCCTACGGCGACGCGACGACCAACCTGCGCGACGAGTCGGTGCGGACGTTGGTGCGCCGCTTCAACGAAATGACCGACGAGAGCCTTCGCGCGGTTCTCACCGAACTCGCGAGCAAGGCGTGCTCCACGCTCAGCGAGCAGGGCGTCCCCGAGGATGAGCAGCACGTCGTGTTCTCCGCCGACCTGCGCTACCACGGACAGGGTTTCGAGATCCCGGTGGCCGTCGACATCGACGCCTTCGACGGGACCGGCGGTGGACTCGCGGCCCTGCGGTCGGCGTTCGACGCCGATCACCAACGACTGTTCTCCTTCGTTCTCGATGCCGAACACGAGCTGGTGACCGTCCGGGCCACCGCTCATGGTCCCCGGCCGCAGGTCGCCGCGCCCGCGCTGGAGCATGGTGACGCGGATCCGAGCCGCGCAGTACGGGCCCACCACCGCATCTGGGTCGAGGGCGCCGAAGTGGAGGCCCGCATCTACGACCGGGCCCTGCTGCGAGCGGGCAACGTCGTGCCCGGTCCGGCGATCATCACCGAGATGGACTCCACCACGCTCGTGCTGCCCGGGCACACGGCTGCGGTGCACCCGAGCGGCAGCCTCCTCATCCGCCCCGTCGACACCCACCGGGAGAACTGACCATGGCACGCCTCATCGAGACCGCTACCGGACCGCTTCGCGCCGTGGATGTCGACCTGGTCACCATCGACCTGATCGAGAACGGACTGCGCAACGCCCGCTACGAGATGGACGAGGTGCTCTTCCGGACCGCGCTGTCGCCGGGGATCCGTGAACAGCACGACGAGTTTCCGCTGATCGCCAACCATGACGGCAAAATGATGGTGGGACAGTTCGGGCTGTCCATCCCCGACTTCCTGGAGAACTTCGACGGCGACATCGAGGAGGGCGACGTCCTGCTGACGTCGGACCCCTACTCCTGCGGTGCGGCGATCAGCCACGCGAACGATTGGCTCGTGGTGCTGCCCATCTTCTTCGAGGGCCGCATCGTGGGCTGGGCGGCGATGTTCGGGCACATGTCCGACGTCGGCGGCAAGACTCCGGCGTCGATGCCGACCGATGCCCGCACCATCTTCGAGGAGGGCGTGGTGATCCCGCCCTTCAAGTTGTACCGCAAGGGCGTGCTTGCCGAGGACGCCCTGCGGATCATCCTCAACCAGGTGCGGAAGCCCGACTGGAACCGCGCCGACCTCAACGGCATCGTCGCGGCGTGCCGGACCGCTTCCCGGCGGGTCCAGGAGATGTGCGCCCGGTTCGGGGTGGACACCTACAACTCCGCGCTCGACCAGCTCCTGGACCGCAACTACCGGGCGATGAAGGTACTGCTCGGGGCGGTCTTCAAGGAGGGCGAGACGCTGTCCTTCACCGACTACATCTGCGACGACGGCCTCGGTTACGGCCCCTACGAGCTCAAGCTCAGCCTGACCCGTACCGGTGACAAGGTGCTGCTGGACTTCACCGGCAGCAGCCCGCAGGCGCAGGGTCCGATCAACTACTACATCAACGAGAACCTCGTCCGGATGTTCTTCGGCATCTACATGATCACCGTCGCCGACCCGCAGATCCTCTGGAACGACGGCTTCTACCCGCTGGTCGACGTCACGATCCCCGACGATTCGTTCTGGAAGCCCAAGTACCCCGCCGCCCTCAACGCGCGTAACCACGGCATCGGTCGCGTCTTCGACCTGTTCGGTGGCCTGCTCGGTCAGACGAACCCCGGGCTGCTCAACGCCGCCGGCTTCTCGTCATCACCGCACTTCATGTATTCGGGCACCTACGGGCCGGGTGAGCGCGAGGGCGAGTGGTTCCAGCTGTACTCGATCGGATTCGGCGGGATTCCCGGCCGGCCGGTGGGTGACGGCCCGGACGGCCACTCGCTGTGGCCGTCGTTCGTCAACATCCCGTGCGAGTACCTGGAGTCCTACTACCCGCTGCGCATCGAACGCTGGGAGACCATCGCGGACACCGGTGGCGCCGGGCTCCATCGCGGCGGGAACGGCGTCGACGTGGCCTACCGGTTCCTGGAGGCCGGCACGATCGCGATCCACGACGACCGCTGGCTCACCTATCCGTGGGGGGTCAACGGTGGCGAGCCCGGTGCGCGTGGCCGCAAGTGGCTCGAACGCGCCGACGGCGGCACCGAGATCCTGGGAAGCAAGGTGCACGACGTGCCCGTAGCTCCCGGGGACGTGCTGCACTTCGTCACCTGGGGTGGCGGCGGGTGGGGCGACCCGCTCGCCCGCGACCCGGAACTCGTCGGCCTCGAGGTCCGCCGGGGCCTGGTCAGCCCCACGGGGGCCCGCCGCTTCGGCGTTGTCTGCGACGAGGCCGGCACCGTCGACGTCGCGGCCACCGAGGAGGTACGGGCCGAGCTGCGCCACGGACGTCCGGACCCACTGCCCACGTTTGACATGGGACCGCCGCTGGAAACCATCCTGGACCGGTGCCTGGAGGAGACCGGTCTTCCTGCCCCTCGGCCGCCTGTCGCCCGATGAACCCCGTGCCGGACAGCAGCGACGACGGATTCGGGGGCGCGCTCCTGCCCGGCGCCCGCCCCGCAGTGGTGGTCATCGATCTGATGCGGGCTTACTTCGACCCGGCCAGCCCGCTGTGCCTGCCGTCCGCGGACTGTCTGCGGTCGGCTGGCCGGGTCATCGCCGCAGCCCGCGACCACCGGCTTCCCGTGCTGCACACCCGCGTCGCGTACGGGCCCGGCGGTGTCGACGGAGGCCTGTTCGTCCGGAAGGTCACCGCCCTTCGGCAGCTCTTCTCCGGCGGTGGCGCGATGGGTGAGCTGATGCCGCAGGTCTCCCCCGCCGAGGATGAACTGGTGCTGGTCAAGCAGTACGCAAGCGCCTTCTTCGGCACGTCGCTGGCCTCCACCCTGCGGGCGGAGCGCATCGACACCGTCGTGCTGGTCGGCGTGAGCACGAGCGGTTGTGTCCGTGCCACGGCGGTGGACGCGATCCAGCACGGTCTCGTCCCGCTGGTGGTTTCCGAAGCGGTGGCGGACCGCGCCACCGGCCCGCACGAGGCGAGCCTGTACGACCTGCAAGCCAAGTACGCCGAGGTGATCAGCGAGGCCAGGGCCGTCGCGTACCTGTCGGAGGAGCGATGACAGTCATGGTCGACATCGTCGAGGTCTCGCCCCGCGACGGCCTGCAGAACGAGGCGATGCTACTCACCACCGCCGACAAGGTGGAGCTCATCGAGCGGGCGGTACGCGCGGGAGCCCGGCGAGTGGAGGTGACCAGCTTCGTCAACCCCGCCCGCGTGCCGCAGATGGCGGACGCGGACGAGTTGATGGCCGCGCTCCCCCGCCACGACGGCGTCCGATATGCGGGCCTGGTGATGAACCGCCGCGGCCTGGACCGAGCTCTGGCCGCGGGCGTCGACGAGATCAACGTCGTCGTCGTGGCCACGGACACCTTCTGCGGTCGCAACCAGGGCATGACCACCGCCCAAGCCTGTGACACGGCCGCAGTACTGGTGCAGGCGGCTCGCGAGGCAGGGGTGTTCACGACGGTGACCGTGGGTGCCTCGTTCGGATGCCCGTTCGAAGGCGAGGTGCCGCCGAACCGGCTGCGGGAGGTACTCACCCGGGTGCGGGATGCAGGGCCGGACGAACTGGCCCTCGCCGACACCATCGGAGTGGCCGTACCCTCCGACGTCACCGAACGGCTGACGCTCGCCCGGGAGATCACGCAATCCCGGACACCGCTGCGGCTGCACCTGCACGACACCCGACACACCGGCGTGGCCAACGCGGTCGCGGCAGTCCAAGCGGGCGTCACCACCCTCGACGCCAGCATCGGCGGGACGGGCGGTTGCCCGTTCGCGCCGGCGGCGACCGGGAACGTCGCCACCGAGGATCTCGTCTACCTCTTCGGCCGCCTGGGGCGGCCCACCGGCATGAATCTGGAGGAACTCACCTCGGCCGTCTCCTGGCTGGAGCGGAGACTCGGCAAGCAACTCCCCGGCGCTCTGCTCCGGGCAGGCGGTTTTCCCACCTGAGCCCGACCTGGACGCCGGAGAGTCTGCCCGGTTCGGCCCTCGCTGCCGTGGTGGCCCTGCTGAGGGCCGCCGTCATGACGGCCGTCGCCAGGAGCGTGCGCTGGTGAGGGTGCAGGAGTCCGCTACCGTACCGGCCTCGTTCTCGTCTCACGTGCTCTGTCGACGGAGCAGGTATGAAGCCCGGTCCACTGCCTGCCCGACTTCGGCCGGATCGACTGCGGTGACGATGACGCCGTAGATCATGCGATGTGCGAGCAGAACGTCGTCCACGGTGATGCGGTGGTCGACCAGACCGGCCGCCTGCGCGCGCGGCAGGGTGTCTTGAATCAGGGACTGCAGACGGATGCCGCCGGTGTACTCCGGCAGGTTGCGCCGGGCGTCCACCGCCATTTCCACGAACGCGGCGGACTCCACGGTCATCTGGATCACGCGGTCCCAGAGCCGGCCGAACGCACTCGCGCCCGGCTCGGCGGCGATCGCCTCGAGCTGCGCGAAGTTCTCCTCGAACACCGCGAACGCCAGGTCGAGCCGGGTCGGGAAGTGCCGGTACAGCACACCCTGGCCGACCTCGGCGTCCTTGGCGATCGCGCTGAGGGGCACGTGATAGCCGCGCGCGGTGAACAACCGGCGGGCCGAGCGGAGGATGGCCAGCCGATTCTGCGAGGCTGCCGCCGGACCACGATTGACGCGACCGCTGGTGGAGGGCATGCTGCACTCTAACAACCGGACAGGACTGTCCGGTTGCTCGGAAGCCACGGGAAGGCTCATCCATGACCGACACCACCGCGCAGTCCGCCGGCACGTTCGACCACTCCTACGACGTCGTCGTCGTGGGCAGCGGCGGGGCCGGATTCGCCACCGCGCTGGGCGCGATCGACGCCGGGCTGAGCGTGCTGATGATCGAGTCGAGCGGCGAGTGGGGTGGAAGCACAGCGATGTCCGGCGGCGGGATGTGGTTGCCGGACAACCCCCTGATGCGGCGCGCCGGCGTCGGCGACTCCCGCGCGGAGGCACTCACCTACCTCGAGGCCACGGTCGGTGACGCCGGGCGCTCCACCTCGCGCGAGCACAAAGAAGCCTTCGTCGACGGCGTCGAGGACTTCGTCGTCACCGCTGAGAAGTTCGGCATGGTCTTCGCCCGCTCCACCGACTACCCCGACTACTACCCGGAACTGCCCGGCGGGAAGATCGGCCGCGCGATCGAGGTGAAACCACTCAACGCGAAGGTCATCGGCAAATGGTGGAAGACCATCAGCGCGCCCGCCGGGATGCCGATCAAGACCGACGATGTGTGGCTGCTCGGCCGCGCCTGGTCCACTCCCGCCGGGTTCCTCCGCGGCGCCCAGTTCGTGTTCCGTGCGCTCGGCGGTGTCGTCCGCGGCCAGCGGCTGGTCGGCATCGGTGCCGGACTGTCCACCGCGTTCCTGCACGCGGTGGTGATCAAGCACCAGGTGCCGCTCTGGCTCAACGCTCCGCTGGAGGAACTGCTGACCACCGACGGCCGGGTCACCGGCGTACGCATCACCCGCGACGGCCAGTCGCTGACGGTGCGCGCCACGCGGGGCGTCATGTTGGCCGGCGGCGGGTTCGACCACAACACCGAGTGGCGGCGCAAGTACCACGGCATCGACGGCGCCCCCTCCGGCAACCCCGCCAACCTGGGCCGCCCCACCGAACTGGCACAGCAGGCGGGTGCCGCCGTCGAGCTGATGGACGATGCCTGGTGGGGTGCCTCCGTCGCCGCCACACCCGGCCACGATCCGTCCTTCATCGTCGGCGAGCGCTCACTGCCGTACTCGATCATCGTGGACGCCCACGGCGACCGATTCGCCAACGAGTCGGAGTCCTACGTCGACCTCGGGCACCACATGCTCGAACATGACAAGGACGGCCCGTACTGGATGATCGCCGACGTCCGCCATGCCCGCCGGTACCTGCGCACCTTCGCGCTGGACCCGAAGAACAACAAGGCGATGCGCGAGGCCGGGATCATGGCCAAGGGCAGCACCCTCGCCGAACTGGCGGGCCGGATCGGTATCGATCCGGCGCGGCTGCAGGCCACCACCGATCGGTTCAACGGCTTCGCCCGCTCTGGCGTCGACGGGGACTTCGGTCGCGGAAACTCGGCGTACGACCGCTATTACGGCGACCCGACCGTGCATCCCAACCCCTGCCTCGGTCCGCTCGAGAAGGGTCCGTTCACCGCCTTCAAGGTCGTCATCGGTGACCTCGGCACCAAGGGCGGAGTGCTCACCGACCCCGAGGGACGTGCGCTGCGCGAGGACGGCACGGTGATTGACGGCCTGTACGCCGCGGGCAACAACTCCGCCTCGGTGATGGGCCGCACCTATCCCGGCCCGGGATCCACGATCGGGCCCGCCGTGGTGTTCGGGATGCGCGCCGCCCGGCACATGGCTCGCCGACCGTCGGCTTCGACCAGCTGAAGCTTCCCTGCCGTGAGTTCGACGACGAGCCCGTCGGCGTCCCGCCCCGCGGCTTTCCCGGGTCTGTCCGGGACGCCCAGTGAGGATCACCGGCGGATCAGACGGTCACCTCGCCGCGTACGAGCGCCTTCGCGACGACGGTCCGCAGGATGTCGTTCGTGCCCTCGCCGATGCTCATCAGGATCGAGTCCCGGTAGAGGCGCTCGACCTCGAACTCGGTGGAGTAGCCGTAGCCGCCGTGCACCTTCATCGCGTCGATCGCGGCCTCGAGGGCCACCTCCGAGCAGAACACCTTTGCCATCCCGGTCTGCCCGTCGGCGCGACCGCGCCGGACCGCGTCGGCCGCCCAGTACGCCATCAGGCGGGCGGCCTGGAGCTGGATCGCGATGGTGGCGAGCTTGAGCTGGATCGCCTGGAACTCGGCGATGTGCTTGCCGAACGCCTTGCGCTGCTGGGCGTAGGCCAGCGCCTCGTCGTGGGCGCGCTGCGCGATGCCGACCGACCGCGCGGCGATGTTGACCCGGCCCCACTCCAGGGCGGACAACGCCTGCTTGAGGCCGACGCCCTCGACGCCACCGAGCAACCGGTCCTTCGGTACCCGCACGTTGTCGAGGAGGATCTCGCAGGACTCGGTGCCCTTGTAGCCGAGCTTCGGGATGTCCCGCAGGACCTGGAAGCCGTCCAGCGTCGCGTCGACGAGCAGCACGCTCATGCCGGTGTGCGCGGGCGTGGCGTGCGGGTCGGTCTTGACCAGCACCGGCAGCGGGTCGGCGTACCGCGCGTTGGTGATCCACATTTTGGTGCCGTTGACGATGTAGTGGTCGCCGTCGAGGCGGGCGGTGGTGCGGATGCCCTGCAGGTCGGTGCCGGCGTCCGGCTCGGTGAGGCCGATGCCGGTCCGCCGGGCACCGGTGGCGAGGTCGGGCAGGTAGGCCTGCTTCTGCTCCTCGGTGCCGTGTCTGGCGATCATCCGGCAGGCCAGGGAGTGGCTGCCGAGGATGCCGGCGATACCCATCCAGCCGCGGGCGAGTTCCTCGAACACCAGCGCGAACGAGACCGGGTCGAGGTCGAGGCCGCCGTACTGTTCCGGCACGGTGATGCCGAACAGCCCCATCTCGGCCATCCCCCGCACGATCTCCGTCGGGTACCGCCCGGTTTGCTCCCAGTCCCGCGCGACCGGGATGATCTCCCGGTCGACGAACGTGCGGAGCAGGGCGCGGAAGTCCTGCTGCTCCTCGGTGAGCGTGAAGTCCATGGGTAGCCTCCGTCAGCGGTGGAAGACCGGCAGCGCCCGGCCGTCGTCGAGGTCGAGCCAACCGACACGGACCGGGTCGCCGATCCGCCAGTCCTGCCCTTCGAGGGTGGACAGCACGAATGGTCCCTCGGCGAGCCGGATCCGGGCGATCGTGTACGGCACGGCAGCCTCCGGCACGGGTGCCCGGTGCACCACGGTGAACGTGTCCACGACGCCGTGGCCGGACGCCTCGACGAACCCGAGATCCACCATCGACGAGCAGGCGGTGCACAGCGCACGCGGCGGATGCTGGACGTGCCCGCAGGACCCGCAGGTCTGCAGCGTGTAGCGGTGCTCCCGGGTGGCGTCCCACCAGCCGGCCGTCACGTCGTCGGGTGGCGGCACGTGCATCACCGCACCCCCAGCACGACCGTCGCGTGCGTGGACAGGATCCCGCCGGTGCCGTGCGCCACGGCCACCCGGGCGTCGGGCACCTGCCGGGCTCCCGCCTCGCCGCGCAGTTGGCGGACCGCCTCCACCAGCAGCAGCACCCCGTACTGACCGGGATGGCAGTACGACAGGCCGCCGCCGGAGGTGTTCAACGCCAGCTCACCGCCGGGACGGATCCGGCCGTCGGAGATGAAGTCGAGCCCCTCCCCCGGCCCGCAGAAGCCCAGCGCCTCGATGCTGAGCGCGGCGGTGATGGTGAAGGAGTCGTACACCTCCAGCACGTCCACGTCAGCCGGAGTGATGCCGGCCCGGGCGAACGCCTCCCGGCCGGACTCGCGCGCGCCGGTGGCCGTCAGATCCTCGACCGCGGTCATTGACGTGTTCGTCGACCGTTCGCCGTACCCGAGAACCCGTACCGGCGGGTGCCGCAGGTCGCGGGCCCGGTCGAGCGTGGTGAGCACGACCGCCCCGCCACCGTCGGTCACCAGGCAGCAGTCGGCGACGGTCAGCGGGCTGGAGACCATCGGCGCGGCGAGCACGTCGTCGACGGTCAGCGGCCCGGCGCCGTAGCGGAACGCGACCGGGTTGAGCAGCGCCCACGCCCTGGCGGCGACCGCGATCTCGGCGAGCTTCTCCCGCGTCCCGCCGTACCGGTGGAAGTACTGTTGTGCCGCCATCGCGTAGTACGACAGCGGGTACAGGGGGCCGTACGGCGTCTCGAACTGGGCCTCCGGGACGTGCTCCTCGACGACTCCGCCGAGGCTGCGCGAACGCGCGGAGCGTTGGTTCGACGCGAAGCTGATGACAACCGTGGACACCTGGCCGGCTTCGATCGCCTGGGTGGCACGGGCGACCATCATCTCGGCGGCCGACCCGCCGACGAACGTCGAGTCGACCCAGCGGGGCCACAGCCCGAGATATTCGGCGAGCTGTGTGGTGGAGAAGCGGGACACCCCGGTGGTGGCCAGTCCGTCGACGTCGGTGAGGGTCAGCCCGGCGTCGGCGAGCGCCCGGGTGACGGCCTGGGTCTGCAGCGTGAGCGTGGACTTTCCGGTGCTGCCGAGGTCGCACTCGGCCGCGCCGACGATCGCGACGCCGCTCACCGCGCGCCAGGCCCGTCGGCCGTGCCGAGCAGGACCGTCGCGTGGGCGGGGCGGGCTGCGGGCCGCTGTGGGCCGTACTCGCCGGCCAGGATCGTGGCGGAGAGGTCGACCCGGACGCGGTCGGAACCGACCTCGACCACTGTCGCCTCGCACCGGACCGTCTCGCCGGCGAACATCAGGTTGCGGAACGTGAACGACAGCTCGTGCACGAAGCAGCGCGGGCCGAGCGCGTCCTGGAGCAGCTCGACGAAGAGCGCCCCGAACACCTGCCCGTCCACGACCGGGCCCGGGACCCGCGCGGCGGCCACGAACTCGGGGTCGAAGTGCAGGCGGTACCAGTCCCAGGTGGCGCCGGCGTAGGCGACCATGTCGGTGAGCGTGATGGTGCGCTCCAGCGCGGGCAGCGCATCCCCGACGTTCGGTGGCACCCTCGATGTCATGCGGCACCGTCCAGGCTGACCAGGATGATCGTCTCCTCGTTGACGGCGAGCAGCTCGCCGTCCTGGTTGGTGTACGTCGCGCGCGAGGAGACCACGAGCATGTCCGCGCCGGTGCGGGTCTGCTTCTCGGTCAGGTCGTGGATCTCCCAGGTCGCGATGATGACGTCGTCGGGGCGTACCCGGCGGTGGAACGTGTAGCTGTTGCCGCCGCGGACCTGGCGGGTGCCGGGGACATCGAGGTGCCAGGAGTGTCCGGCGTAGCCGTCGCTGTTCATCGGGAGGTTCGCGTACTGGTTGGTCTCGCAGATGAGCGTCGGCGGAGCGGTCACGCCCGGCAGGCCCTGCGCACGGGCGAACTCGGGGTCCGAATACAGCGGGTTGTCGTCACCGATGGCCAGGCCGAAGTACCGGCCGGCAGCGGCGCCGAGCGGTTCCGGCGCGGTGTACACCTTCCTCGTGCCCAGCAGCGCGCGCAGTTCGTCGGTCAGCAGGCTCACGCCGTCTCCTCCGCTCCGCTGATGTTCGGATACACCGCCGTCGGGAACACCTCGAGCAGGAACTCGGGGCGCAGCAGGGCCTTGCAGATCGCCCCGGTCGACGCCGGCCAGGGCGGGCTGAGCAGTCGTTCCCGCACGCCGGCCACGCCCCGGTACGCCGGCAGCGCGGACTCGACGCAGTACTCGACCGTCTCCAGTAGGTGCTCCGGTCCGAGGCCGGCGTGGCGCAGCAGGTGCAGGATCGCGCCGTACGTCGCCTCGGCCTGCGCCACGATGTCGTCGGGGTGCAGGGCCTGCTGCGTCTGCATGTCCAGCGCGGCGAAACCGGACATGTACAGCGTCCGGCCGGCCCGGACCCCGGGGGCGTAGGTGAGCGTGTCGTAGCGGGACCAGCCCGGGTTGACCAGTTCCAACCGGTGCCGGGAGGCTGTGACGTCGATCGCGACGAGCGCGTCCGGGTGGTGCAGCCGGCTCATCAGGATGCCGCCCGCGCCCGGGTACACGCCGGCGCCGCCGAGGCGTTCCCGCCGCACGCGGTGCGTCCGGCGGTACACGTCGCGGGTCTCCGGCGTCGAGTAGTCGTAGGTCGTGACGACCGCGTCGAGGGACAGCCCGACCGCCGTGAGCAGGTCGCCCGCCCGGTCCAGGCAGTAGGCGTACTGCGCGGCGAAGTCCCCCGGGTGGACCACGGCGCCGGTGGCGTCGACCGGGAGCATCGTCGGTAGGTACACCGCGCCGTCGTGGCCGGTCCGCACGGTGGAGGCCTGCCAGGTGCCGGCCGGCCGGGGCTCGCTGGCGGCCAGCACCTCGCCGCCGCCGCGGACCGCGTGCAGCTCGACCTCCAGCAGCGCGGTACGCCGCACGAGCCGCTCGACGACGACCGTCCGCAGCACGGGCTCGTGGTCGCCGAAGACCTCCCGCCGGACCGCCGCGGCCGCCTCGTACTCGGCGAGTCCGGCGACCGTCACGTTCTCGGTGACCCGGGTGACGTCCTGCGGCCCGAACCCGGCGGCCGCCAGGATCGTCAGCACCTTCTCGTACGCGGTGCGCGCCTGCGCCGCCATGTCCCCGGTGACCGTCATCCTGCCGACCGCCTCGTCGAACGCGGCGGAGGTGTGGCCGGAGGTCCAGGCCGCGTCGCCCTCGGCGAGGCCGAGGCAGAACGTGAAGCCGTCGTACGGGAACCAGCGAAAGGAGGGCGGTTCGATGGCGTGTGGTGTCACGGGCGGTCCCTGCCTGTACCGGCGGCTGCCAGCGCCGCCATGAGCGGTTCGATGGTGTCCATCTCGTCGAGACGGGACAGCAGGTCGACGACGTCTGCGGTGTCGCCACCGGCGTTGCCGTGGAACTTCGCGACGAGTTGCTCGTCGGTCAGCGGGTTGTCCGGGCCGCCCGCGCTGCGTGGCACGCTGCCGGGAACGGCCGAGCCGTCGACGAGCGTGATGCGGGCGGTGCCGGGCGCGTCGGCTGCGGGGCCGCCGGTGGGGGCAACGTGCCAACGCACCAGCCGGGCAACGCGTTCCACCTCGGGTCGGCCGAGCGAGTCCGGCTCGTACGTTGCGGTGGTCAGGTCACCGTCGACGACGGCGGCGGCGATGCTCCACGGCAGCGAGAACTTCGCCGCGTACGGCGACGCCGGTCGCGCCAGGTCCCGCCGGGTGTCGCAGACCGTGGGCACCGAGTCGGGGTGCACGTCAACGTCGATCGCGACGACGTCGACGGAACGGACACCGCCGCGGCGCACCGCGTCGCGGACCGCGTCGATCGCGGCGTGGGAGAGTTGGCACGCCGGGTACGGCTTGATGCCGATCCGGGTGGTCTCCCAGCGTGTGCCGAGCTCGGCGGTGATGGACGCGAGGTCGACCGCGCCGGCGGCCAGCGCGTCGTAGACACCGTGCGGGCCGTCGAGGACGTTCGCCGGGCCGCCGGCCCCGGCTGCGGCCAGCCGGGCGGCGAGGATACCGGCGTGCCCGGCGAATCCCGGGTGCAGCTGCTTCGTCGAGGCGCCACTGTGCAGGAACGCCAGGAGCCCGCCGGCCTGGCTGCCGGCGATGCCGAGTGCGTCGGTCGTCCGCGCGGCGTCGAGGCCGAGCAGCCGGGACGCGACGATCGCCGAGGAGAACACGCCGGCCACCATCGTGGCGTGCAGCCCCCGGGCGTGGAAGCCGTGCGACGCGGCGGCGGCGACCCGGCACACGGTCTCGTAGCCGACCACGGCGGCCTCGAGCACGGCCCGGCCGGGCGCGCCGACCTGCTCGCCGACGGCGAACGCGGCCGGCAGCACCACGGCGGTGGCGTGCACGAGGCCGCCGGCGTGGGTGTCGTCGAAGTCCAGTGCGTGCACGAGGGTGCCGTTGGCGAGCGCGGCGGCCGGCGCACCGACCCGGCCCTGCGACCCGATGATCGTCGCCTCCGGCGGCCCGCCGAGTCCCCGGGCGACGACGACGGCCGGTATCGGCGACGGCCCACCGGGCTCCCCCGGCATCGAGCTGGCGCGCAGTCCACCCAGCGCCGTGCCGACCCCGTCGAGCAGGTGCCGCAGCGCTGCGGCCCGGACCGCGGCCGGCATCTCGACGTGGCCCGCGCCCCACTCGGCAAGCTCCTCGGCGATCATCGTGACGTGGCTGTGGTGTCGAGGCTGTCAGGGGTGTCGGGGGTGTTCGCGCCGTGTGCCGGCTCGGCATCGCCGAACGCGCCGGCCGCCCGCAGCGCCACCACCTGAGACTCGTCCAGGCCCAGGATCTCCCCGGTGACGAGTGCGAGGTCCTCGTTGCGCTGCGGTGCCCGGCGGTAGGTGGGCGTCTCGTCACCGACCCGCACCGGGGACGCGAGTTGCCGTACCTCGCCGTAGCGGGGGTGGTCGGTGGTGACCACGAGGTTCCGGGCGGCGGTGTGCTCGTCCACCAGGGCCGCGCCGACGTCGTTGATCGGGCCGCACGGGATCGACCCGGCGTAGAGCTGCGTGAGCCAGTCGTCGACGGTCTTCTGCCGGAAGATCGCCTCCAACCGGGGCACCAGGTCGGCGCTGTGCTCCCGCCGGCCGGCGAAGGTCGCGTACGGCGAGCCGGCCTCGGCCCACTCCGGGTGGCCGACGATCTGGCACAGCCGGGCCCAGAACTTCTCCTTCGCGCAGCCGACGACCATCCAGCCGTCCTTGGCCTCGAACGCCTGGAACGGCACGAGCGACGGGTGGGCCGAGTGGTGTGTGCGGACCGGCTGGAACCCGGTGTTCAGGTGCCACGTCGCGGGATAGGTCAGCATCGACACCGCGGTGTCGTAGAGGCTGACGTCGCAGTCCATCCCGACGCCGTCGCGGCGGGCGGCGTGCACCCCGGCCAGCAGCGAGATCGCGGCCACGAAGCCGCCCGAGTAGTCCACCAGTGACAGTCCGGACTTGGTGGGCGGTCCGTCGGGCTCACCGGTCAGCTCCATCCAGCCGGCGAGACCCTGCAACACGTAGTCGTAGCCGGGTTCCTGCTTGCGCGGCCCGGTCATCCCGAATCCGGTCAGCGACACGCACACGATGCGCGGGTTGAGGTGCTTGAGGTCGTCGTACCGGATGCGCAGCTTCTCCGGCACGTCCCCGCGCAGGTTGGAGTACACGACGTCGGAGACCGCGACGAGTTGTTCGAAGACGCCGCGCCCGGCGGCGGTACCCAGATCGAGAGAGACGCTGCGCTTGTTGCGGTTGAACGTCTCGAAGAAGAGCGAGTCCTCGTCCTCGGCGTACGGCGGCACGTATCGGCCGACGTCGCCGCCGGCCTGCGGGTCCTCGATCTTGATGACCTGGGCGCCGAGGTCGGCCAGGTGCACGCTGCCGAACGGTCCGGCGCCGTACTGCTCGACCGCGATGATGCGCAGGTCCTCCAGCGGTCTCACGTGGTCGCTCCCGTCAGCTCACCGATCAGCGCGATGATCTCGTCCTGGGCCGCGCGGATCTCGACGGCCGGCAGCCCGTGGGTCGGCGGGCTCAGCTTCACGGTGTCGGCGATGCCGTCATAGGCCGCGATCCGGGCGGCGACGTCGTCGCGGGTGCCGGCCATGGTGAGCGCGTCGACCATCCGGTCGCTGACGCTGCCCGCGAGGTGGTCCGCGCCGGCACCGGCCCGGAACGCGTCGATGACGGCCTGCTGGTCCTCGGCGAGGCCGTGGAACGCGAAGAAGTCGGCGTAGGTGCGGACCGTGGCGTAGAAGCCGACCACACCGGCGGCGCGGCGGCGGGCGAGCGCGGGGTCGGCGGCCACCGAGCAGCACGCGGAGACGACGACGTCGACGTCGTGGCGCGTCTTGCCGTCCGCGCGGTCGATGCCGAGCGTGAGGTCGGGCAGGACGTGCTCCCGCAGGTACCCCGGTGAGCACAGCTCGTGGCTGATCCAGCCGTCGCCGATCTCGCCGGCCAGCCGGGTCATCAGCGGGCCCATCGCGGCCAGGTACACCGGGATCGGCCGCTCCGGAACGGCGTACGGCCGCTCGTAACCGCGGATGTGCATCGGCTCGAACTCGCCGTCGGCACGGATCTCGGCGCCGGTGGTGCAGGCGTCCCAGAACAGCCGGATGTTGTGAACCGTCTCGCGCAGGTGACCGACCGGCTTGCCGAACGGCACGTTGTGCCATTGCTCGTTGAGCCGGCGCACCCCGGAGCCGAGGCCGATCACGAACCGGCCACCGGACAGCTCGTCCAGGTCGAGCGCCTCCAGCGCGGTGATCATCGGGCTGCGGGTGAACGCCAGGACGATCGAGGTGCCGATCCGTGCGGTCGACGTCGCCCCGGCCAGGGCCGCGGCGGTGCCGGTCGCGCTCCGGTGCAGCTCCGCGGCCCACAGCACCTCGGCGCCCGCGCGTTCCGCCCGGCGCCCGGCGTCGGCCAGCTCCGCGAGCGTCTCCCCCCACGGCTGGTACGTGAGCCTCATGCCGTTTCCTTGCTGTCGCCGTCGAGGGAGAGTGGGGACTTCCCCACCGGGAAGAGGTTTTCCAGCTGTTCGGCACCCCGGCGGTACACGTAGAACGTGCGCTTGAAGGAGCAGACCTCGTCGCCGTGCTGGTTGAGCGTGCGGGTGCGCACCGTGACGATGCCGGCATGCGGGCGGGACGCGGACTCGCGCTTCTCCAGCACGAGCGACTCGCTGTAGAGCGTGTCACCGGCGAACACCGGGTGGGTCATCCGGATCTCGTCCCAGCCGAGGTTCGCGAACGCGTTCTGGGTCAGGTCGGTGACGCTCTGCCCGACCGCGATGGCCACCGTGAGCGTCGACACCACGAGCGGCTTGCCAAACTCCGACCGCGCGGCGTACGCGGCGTTGAAGTGCATCTCGTTGGTGTTCATGGTCAGCAGCGTGAACCAGGTGTTGTCGGTCTCCGTGACGGTGCGTCCCAGCGGATGCTGGTAGACGTCTCCGATCTCGAAGTCCTCGAAGAACCGCCCGGTCCAGCCTTGCTTGAGCCCCATCAGCCAATCTCCTGACAACGCGCGAGGTACCCGTCGCGGATCGTCCGCTTGAGGATCTTGCCGCTCGGGTTGCGCGGCAACGCGTCGACGACGTGCCACTCGCGGGGCACCTTGTAGCGGGCCACGTGCTGCCGGACGTGGCCCTCCAGGGCTCCGACGTCGATCCGCGTCCCCGGGCGGGCCACCACGAACGCGGCGATGCGCTCGCCGTACACCTCGTCGGGCACGCCGATGACGGCGACCTCGTCGACCGGCTGGTGGCGGGCGATGACCTCCTCGATCTCGCGCGGAAAGATGTTGACCCCGCCCGCGATGATCATGTCGTTCTTCCGGTCGACGATGGTGATGAAGCCCTCCTCATCGCGCACGGCCACGTCGCCGACGGAGAAGAACCCGTCGGCGTCGTATCCGGCCCGGGTGGCCTCCTCGTCGTCGAGGTAGCCGGCCAGCAGCAGCGGCGAGCGGGCGAACAGCTCGCCGGGCTCACCCGGCCCCACCTCGTTGCCGTCGTCGCCGGTGAGCCGGATCTCGTTCCAGAACCAGGGATGCCCGACACTGCCGGCCCGTTCCAGGGCGAACTCGGGGCGCAGGTTGGTGACGATGGAGCACTCGGTCGAGCCGTACAGCTCGTGCACGTCGACGCCGGGGAACGCGGCGATCACCCACTCCTTCAGCGCGACCGGCAACGCGGCGGCGTTGAAGTAGAGCGTCCGCAGCGCCGACAGGTCGTACCGGGCGGCCGGCTCCTCGCAGAACCGGCGGAGGTGCTGGGCGTGGGTGGGCACCAGGAACACCGTGGAGGCGCGACTGGAGGCCATCAGGTCCAACAGCCGCTCCGGATCCCAGGTCGGCAGCACGCTGCACGAGCCGCCGAGCATCGGGGCGGTGTAGGCGAACGCGAACCCCGCGCCGTGGTACATCGGTGCGACGGCGATCGTGCTGCGGTTGGGGCCGAGCCCGTAGTCCAGCCCGACTCCGAACGCGGTGAGGACCCGTCCCCGATGGGTCAGCAGGACGCCCTTGGGCCGCCCGGTCGTGCCGGAGGTGTAGGTGACGCAGAACGGGTCGAGTTCGTCGACGGGGACCTGCGGATCGACCGCGCGGCCCTGTCCCAGGAACGTCTCGTACCGCTGGCCGACCTCGCCGGCGAAGCTGAGCACGAGCGGCAGGTCGTCGAGCAGGCCGTCGACGTTGCCGGCCAGCTCGTCGGCCAGGACGATCCCCCTCGCCCGGGAGTGGGCGAGGATGTACGCGTTGTCCGAGCTGTTGTTCTTCGTGTTCAGCGGCACGGTCGGGATGCCGGCCTTGGCCATCGCCGCCGATATCTCGAAGTACTCGTAGCGGTTGTTGCTCAGCACCGCGATCCGCTCACCGGGGGCGATGCCGTGCGCGAGCGTCGCGGACGCGAGCCGGTTGGAGCGCTCGTCGAGCGCGCCGAACGTCACGGCGTGGTCGCCGTCGACGACCGCGACCCGGCCCGGCGTGGCCCGGCCGAACTCGCGGATCCCGGCGGCCATGTTGAGCTGCACACCCTTCACCCGGTGCCATCCCTCCCTGATTCATTGATGCGCATGACGGCCCCGGTCAGAGTCCGTAGCGGGCGAGCACGTCCCGCTTGCCGGGGATGAGGACCTTGCGGGTCATCCGGCCGGTGGTGAGCCACGCGATCGCGTCGCCGTTCCTGGTGCTGGTCAGCATCCGTTCGACCAGGTACGGCGCGACGTCCTCGACGTGGTCGCACAGGATGTTCAGCCACCTGCGCTGCCGCGCCACCTGCTCCGGCGCGGCGGCGGCCTCGCGCAGCCACCCCTCGGTGATGAGGATGCCGGGGCGGATCTGGCCGATCCGCACGCCGGTACCGGTGACCTCCTTGGCCAGTGCCCGGGTGAAGGAGTCCAGACCACGCTTGGTGGCCGCGTAGACCCCCATGCCGGGGCGGATCCGGCCGTCGCTGCCCCCGCCGAGCACGTTGAAGACCTGGCCGCCGCCGGCGGTGAGCATGCCGCGGACGGCGACCTGCGACCCGTACACGGTGCCGAGCATGTTCGTGGTGACCATCGTCCGGACGTCCTCCGGCGCGGTGTCGACGATCGGCCGGGTGGTGTTGGCGACACCGGCGTTGTTGATCCACAGGTCGACGCCGCCCAGCGCGTCGACCGCGGCGCTCCACATCCGCTCGACCTGCTCGGCGTCGGTGACGTCCACGGCGAACCCGTGGACCGTCGCTGCCGTGAGGGCCTGTGGGCGCAGCCGTGCGACGGCGTCGTCCACGGCCGTCCGCGAGCGCCCCGAGACGACGACGGAGTGGCCCCGCGAGAGCAGCTCGCGGGCGAGCGCGAAGCCGATCCCCCTGGTGCTGCCGGTGATGACTGCCTTACGCATGACTGCTCCTGCCCACTCAAGTCGGGAGAACGGGTCCGGTCAGTGGCCGGCCAACCGGGCGACCGCGTCGGCCAGCGGCACCACGTCGGCATACTTGGCGTCGAGGTCGAAGAGGTTGGCCTCGTGCGGGCCGGGATCGCGGTCGGCGCACGCCTCGCGCACCACCATCGGGCGGAACCCGTGTTGCAGGGCGTCCACCGCCGACGCGCGGACGCAGCCACTGGTGGAGAAGCCGCCGAGCACCACCGTGTCGACGCCGGCCGCGGTGAGCCAGGCGGCCAGGGCGGTTCCGGCGAAGGCGCTGGCGTAGTGCTTGTACACGATGTGATCGCCCGGGGCAGGCGTGACCTGGGTCGGGAAGTCGCCGAGTGGGTTGCCGGCGGCGAACGCGGTCAGTGCCGGCACCTTCGCGGCGAACAGGGGTGCTTCGGCGCAGGACTCGTCGGCGTACCGCACCGCGGTGAAAGCCACCGGAACCCGGGCGGCGCGGGCCGCCGCCACCAGCGCGGCCATCGCGGCCATCGCGGCCTCCGCGGTGGCCAGGAACAGCGGCGACGAGGGTACGGCGTACGCGGCGACGGGGTCGACCAGCACGAGCCCGGGCCGGGTGCCCCAGCCGAGCCGGCGGGCGAACCCGGCACCGGCGTAGTCGGCATCGAGCCTGCCGCCGCGCGCGGTACCGCCGGGGGTGGCGGACAGCTCGGCACCGTTCATTCGACGCATCGTATGCGTTGGATACATCGTTTCGCTAGGGGGAACATTGCGAGACGACGGGCTTGCCGCGCCCGTGGAAACAGTGTTTCCATTGCAGCCATGCCGGTCTCGGACGGCGCCGATCTCACCACCGCCGGCTGCCGGGCGGCCTGAAACGCGAAGTGAGGAGCAGCGGGTGCGAGCGCACGTCGAACTGATTCACGAGAATGACTACATCTGGCACGTCGGGGAACTGCCGCACGGCGAGGGCGGGGTCCACGAACGCCGGCTCTCCACAGACGAGGAGGACGGATCGTCCTCGCTGGCGTTGCGGTTCGACAGCGACTGGGGGCGCGGGCCGGGCGTGCCGCACGCCGACACCGAGTTCTTCGTGCGGTCCGGCTCGCTGATCTACGGCGGTCAGGAGATCGGCCCGGGCGGCTATCTTCAGGTGCCCCGCGGCGTGCCGATGGACTGGATCAAAATCCGCGAGGGCTCGTCGGTGCTGCACTGGCGCGAGTACGGCGACTGCGGTTTCGACGTCGGGAAGGCACAGTGGAGTCCGGCCTCAGCGCGGTGGGAGACCGCCGTCGGCGAGGTGACGGTGGTCGATTCCAACGACATGGAGTGGACCGCCGCCCCGACGGTCGGGCCGATCACCCCGCTCTACATCAAGCTGCTGCACCGCGACCCGGTGACCAACTTCTACACCCGCCTGATCCGGGCCCACAAGGGCTGGAGCGACCACCGGCTGGCCCACCACCCCTGCTACGAGGAGTTCTACACGCTCGGCGGGAAGATGGCGTACAACTTCGGCGACATCGACGAGGGCACCTACTGCTTCCGGCCGGCCGGGGTGAAGCACGGCCACTTCGTCGCCGAGACCGACATCGACTGGATCATCCGGTCGGACGGCGAGCTGGTCAACTGGTACACCACCGATGAGTGGGTCAAGTGGGGCGGCACGGCGACCAACTACCACGAGCACGACGAGGCGCCGGTCATCTCCACCCTGCCGGTGCGGTCCCGTTCGCGCGGCCCCTGGTCCGGCGACGGGATGTGACGGCGACGGGGTGCGACGCGGCCACGACCACCGCCGCGTCACACCCCATGCTCGCCGACCAGGGTGGGCACCTCGTTCCCACGTACGGCAGCACCAGCACGCCGCCCTCGACCAGCAGGTCGTAACGCGCCACCGCGCACCCCCTTCACCGTCTGCGTTTCGGAGAACGTGACAGGGTTTCCATTACTGAGAGATGGCGGCTAGATTGACGTCCCAACCTCGGTCGGTCCAAGTGGAGGTCCCGTGCCCGGTGCACCGCAACCCGACGTCGACCCCGGCGTCACCGCGCTGTGGCCGGCGCTGGCCGGGGCCCGGGTCATCGACCTGGCCCAGCCGATGCGCCAGGGAATGCCCCAGTCACCGAACCACCCGCCGTTCCGGATGGTGATCGAGCGCCGCCACGGCGACCTGGTGCGCGCCGACGGCGGCAGCGCCGCCAACGAGGTCATCATCACCGGCGGGCACGTCGGTACCCACGTCGACGCGCTGGCCCACGTCTCGCAGGACGGACTCGTGCACTCCGGCCGGCCGGCCGCGGCAGCGCAGTCCCACGAAGGCTTCGCGGAGCTGGGCATCGAGACGTTCGACCCGTACGTCGGACGGGCCGTGCTGCTCGACGTCGCCGCCGTGCACTCCACCGCCGTGCTGCCGGCGGGTTACGAGATCACTCCGGACGACCTGGAGCGGGCCGCCGGGAACACCCCGATCGCACCGGGCGACGCGGTCCTGATCGGCACCGGCTGGTCGCGGCGGTGGAGCGACGGAGCAGCATTCGTCGGGCTCGCCGACGGCGTACCCGGCCCCGGGGTGGCCGCCGCGCGCTGGCTCGCCGAGCGCGCGCCCAGGGTGGTCGGTGGCGAGACGATCGCCTTCGAGCACCTCGCGCCCGGACGCGGGCACGCCACCCTGCCGGTGCACCGGATCCTGCTGGTGGAGCACGGGATCAACATCGTGGAGACGATGAACCTGGCCGCGCTGCTGGACACCGGGGTCCGGGAGTTCCTGTTCGTGCTCAACCCGCTGCCCATCGTCGGAGCCACCGGCGCCCCGGTCCGCCCGCTGGCGGTTCTGCCGTGACGGCGGGCGGAGGTACGGCCGGGACCACGGCTGCGCCGGGCGACGAGCCCACGCTCAGCGCCCGGCTGGCGCGCTTCGCGGTCGACTGCCGTGACCACGGAGTACCGGAAGCCGTCCGCGCCGACATCCCCGGCCGGGTGCTGGACATCCTGGGGCTGGCCCTGGCAGCGCACGCCGACCCGGGGGCCGACGCCGCGGCTGCCGCGCTGCGGTCCGTGCGGCGCTGGGGCGGCATCGGCGAGGCCACCGTCATCGGCTCCGGCGATCGGCTGCCCGCCCCGGCCGCTGCTCTGGTCAACGGGGTACTGGCCCACTCGCTGGACTTCGACGACACGCACCTGCCCTCGGTGCTACACCCGAGCGCCAGCGTCGTGCCGGCCGCGCTCGCCGCCGCGGAGGCGGTCGAGACCGGTGCGGCCGCCGGCGGCGCGGCCCTGGTCGCGGCGGTGGCCGCCGGGATCGAGATCACCAACCGGCTCGGCATGGCCGGCTACCTGCCCGCAACAGGGGCCAACGTCTTCTTCGAGCGGGGCCAGCACGCCACCTCGATCTGCGGCACGATCGGCGCTGCCGTCGCGGCCGGCCTGCTCTACGGCCTGGACGACGTGGGCATCGGCCATGCCATCGGGATCGCCGCGAGCATGGGCGCCGGCATCCTGGAGGCCAACCGCACCGGCGGCTCGGTCAAGCAGGCCCACTGCGGCTGGGCCGCCCACGCCGGGGTGAGTGCGGCGGTGCTGGCGGCCGACGGGCTGACCGGGCCACCGACCGTGCTGGAGGGACGGTTCGGCTTCTTCACCGCGCACACCGGCGACTTCACCGCCGACGCGCTGCTGCGCGGGCTGGGCACCGAGTGGGAGGTGTTGCGCACGGTCTACAAGCCGTACCCGTCGAACCACTTCACCCACCCCGGCGTCGACTGCGCCCTGGCGCTGCGGGCCGGCGGGCTCGACCCGGCCGACGTCGCCGAGATCGAGCTGGGGGTGGCCGCCCCGGTGCTGCGTACCATCGCCGAACCCATTGCCGAGAAGACCCGCCCGCGCAGCGCGTACCACGCGAAGTTCTCCGGCCCGTACACGATCGCGGCGGCGCTGCTCGGCGGTGGCGGTCTGGGGTTGTCGCTCGACGACTTCGCCGGCGAGCTGCCGGCCGACCGGCTGGCGCTGGCGGCCCGGGTCCGGTGCGTGGCCGACCCCCGGGCGTCGGAGCTGTTCCCGCGTGCGTTCGCGGCGGTGCTGCGGGTGCGGACCCGCGGCGGTGCCCTCATGGAGCACCGGGTCGACTCATCGCGCGGCGGGCCGCAGCATCCGTTGAGCGCGGCCGATCTGGCGACGAAGTTCCAGCTCAACGCCGAGCGGGCGGTTCCACCGGCGCGGATCGCCGCGCTGCGCGACGCCGTGCTCGGCGCCACCGGTGCCGGGGAGACGCCATCGGCGCTACTCGCGCTGACCGCCTCGGATCGCTGAGAGCGGCTCGGGGCAGCCGTGCCCACCGCCGCAGCCGCGCGTGCTCGGCAGATGCCTGGGCCCCGGGCGGGCGTCTACACGGCCAGGGCGAGCAGGCGCCGGGCGGAGCGGACCACCGCCTCGTCCACCAGCCGGCCCTGTGCGTCGAGGCAGACTCCCACGCCGTCGCGGACCGCCGCGTCGAAGCGGGCCACCAGGTCCGCCGCCGTCGCCACCTCGTCGGGTGCGGGGGTGAACACCTCGTTCACCACCGCTACCTGCGCCGGGTGGATACAGGCCCGGCCGACGAAGCCGAGCCGCCGCAGCGCCGTCGTCGACTCGCGCAGCGCGACCAGGTCCCGGAAGTCGGTGCTGACCGGCCCCACCGGAGGCTCGATGCCGACCGCCGCGCTGGCCAGCACCACCTGTGAGCGGACGAAGAGCAGTTCCCGCTCGTCCGGCCCGAGCGTGACACCGAGGTCGGCGCGCAGGTCCGCCTCGCCGAGTTGCAGCCGCCGTACCCGGGGTGAGCGGGCGATGTCGAGGACCGCGACCACGGCCGCCGCCGACTCCAGCAGCGGCACCACGGGGGTCGTGCCCACCGGCGACCCGGCCGCCGACTCGGCCGCGCCGAGAACCTCGTCCAGGGCGACCAGTTCGGCGGCGGACTCGGCCTTCGCCACACAGAGCCCGGCGAGCCCCGGCCCCACGACGGTCGCCGCGTCGACGTGGCCCAACCGGCCCGGGTTGATCCGCACCCACCAGGCGACCCCGGGTGGTGCGGAGCGCAGGAAGGCGGCGACCGCCGAGCGGGCGGCGTCCTTGCCGGCCTGCGGCACCGCGTCCTCCAGATCGACGATCACCGCGTCCGCGCCGCGCCCCGCCGCCTTGGCCAGCTTGTCGGGCGCGTCCCCGGGCACGTACAGGTACGACCTCAACGGCTTCGGGCCCTCCCGCTCGACAACGCCCCGGCGATGCGGCCATTGTTTCGACTGCGAATACAGTGTTTCCATTAATGATCGAGGCGTCAAGGAGGCTTCATGGGACCGCACCCGCACGGCTGGTGGATTCTGCTGCACATCGTGCTCTTCGTCTTCTGGCTGGGTGGAGATCTCGGGGTCTTCTGGTCGAGCCGGTTCGTCCTCAAGCCCGACCTCACTCCGGCCGCCCGGGCCACCGCGCTGAAGATCATGGGCGGGCTCGACCTGGGGCCCAAGATCTGCCTGGTGCTCTTCCTGCCCAGCGGCGTCACGCTGATGGCGCTGGACCCGCACGGCGCGCGGGTCTTCGGAATCAACCCGTTCGGCTGGCCGATCGTCGCACTGGTCTGGATGTTCGCGGCGGCGTGGCTGGCCGCCACGATCTCCGACCACCACCGCCCTGGCCACCACCGGTGGGTACGCCGGGCGGACTGGACGGTCCGGATCGTGCTGATCGCCGGCCTGGCCGGGACCGCGCTCTACACGCTCTTCGCCGCCGCACCGTTCGGCGTGGACACCAACCCGAGGTGGCTGGGCGGCAAGATCCTGCTCTACAGCGTCGCGATCGCCTGCGGACTGGGCATCCGGCTCACCCTGCGCCCGTTCGGACCGGCCTTCGGCACCCTGATGACGACCGGCTCCACGCCGGAGGTGGAGCGCACGCTGCGGCGGGCGATCGACGGCTGCCTGCCCTACGTGTGGGGCATCTGGGGCAGCGTGCTGGCCGCCGCGGCGCTCGGCGTGCTGAAGCCGCTCGCGGCGCTGTGACCCGGGCAGGTCGGTCAGGTGCCGCTGTAACCGAGCTGAGCGGAGATCCGGCCGGTCGCCTCCAGTAGCGACTTCGCCAGCTCGGGCGAGTCCGGCTTGAACCGCCCCACCGGCCCGGCCACGCTGACGACCGCCACCACGTGCCCGTCGTGGTCGTAGACCGGTGCCGCGATCGACGTCGCGCCGGGCTGGCGTTCGCCGCGCGAGGTGGCATAGCCGCGCTTGCGGATGGCCGCCATCTCCTTGCGCAGCTTCGCAGGGTCGGTGATGGTGCGGTCGGTGACCTCGACGAGCCGGTGCCGCTCCAGGTAGGCGTCGAACTCGTCCTCGGCGACGAAGGCCAGGAACGCCTTTGACGAACTGCCGGCATGCAGCGGGTACGGGATGCCGATGTTGACGTCCAGCCGCAGCTCGTGCTCGGGCACCACCTGGTCGACGTACAGCCGGGTGTCGCCCCGGCGCAGCGACAGCGTGGCGGTCTCGCCCGTCTGGGCCGCCAGCGCGCGCAGCTCCGGACCGGCCATCGCGCGCAGGTCGGTGCGGGCCAGGTAGGCCCGGCCGAGCGTGACGGCCGCGTGGCCCAGTGCGTAGCGACGGGTGGTCGGGTCGACGATGATCAGATCCCGGCTGCGCAACGCCGTGAGGATGCGGTGCACGGCGGCCTTGGTCAGGCCCAGCGCGGTCGCGATCTCGGTGACGCCCAGGTCCGGTCGTCCGCTGCGCCCGAAGTAGAGCAGCACGTCCATCGCCCGCTCGACCGCCGCGATCGAGCGGGACTGGCCGTCGCCGTCCTCCGCAACGGCCGGCGCCGTCACCGCGGATGTCCGATTGGTCATGGGTGGTCCTCCACAGCGCTGTTCGTTTTTGTCCGGTCTCCCGAGCAGTGTAGGTCGCTCGATTCCGCCCAGCGAAACAGCGTGTCCCGGGTGTCGCCGGCCCGCCCGGACCAAACGGCGGTTGACACGGGACACCACCCCTCGTTACGTTTCTGGTAACGGCGTTTCCTGATGCGAAACGGAGAGCCTGCCAGTGTCGGTCGACAGCATCACGTTCCGCTCGGCCCTCGCCCAGTGGCCCAGTGGCGTCGGTGTCGTGACCACTGTCGTCGACGGCCGGCCGCACGGCATGACGGCGAGCTCGTTCTCCTCGGTCAGCCTCAACCCGCCGCTGGTCTCCGTCTGCCTGGGCGTCCACCTTCCCAGCCACGCCCTGGTGGAGCGGGCCGGCGTCTTCGCGATCAGCTTCCTCGGCAAGGGCCAGGCCGGCATCGGCCAGCGCTTCGCCGGCATGCGCCCCGAGATCACCGACCGCTTCGCCGGGTTGGACTGGGCGCACGCCGAGACCGGCTGCCCGGTCCTGGCCAACGCGACCGCCTGGTTGGACTGCCGGGTCGTGCATGCCTACCCCGGCGGCGACCACACGATCTTCGTCGGCGAGGTGCTCGCCGCGAGCACCCCCCGGGTCGGCGCCCCGTTGCTGTTCCACTCCAGCGTGTGGAGCCAGCTCGCCGACCCGCTGCCGGAGAGAATCGACATCGCGATCGGGGGCCGGCTCTCCCGCCTGCGCGCGAACACTTTGGCGATGGCCGGCTTCACGGTGCGGGCAACGCCCGGCCCGATGATCGCCGACGCCTTCCGGCCCGGCGGCGAGGATGCCACCCTCGCCGAGCTGGACCAGTTGCTGCGTGCCGGGCACACCGCCGTCACCCTGGTCGAGAAGGCCGACGCCAGCCCGGTGCAGGTGCGGGCAGTGCTCGCCGACGCCACCGTGCGCGCCCGCCGCGCCTCACTTCGGGTGCGGCTGCGGACCCAGCGCGGGCTCGGCCTGGTCAACGCCACGGTCGCGATGAAGAGCGGGGTCACCGGCTTCGACACCACCCTCAGCGGACGAGCGGACGCCCTGCGCACCCGCGACCTGGTCTTCCTCGCCCGTCAACTCGGGGTGTCCTGTCCCCGGCTCCCCGCCACCAACCCAGAGGAGTGACCCACATGTCCACCGGCGGACGGCTCATCGACGACCTCACCCCGGCCGAGCAGGATCGTGCGGCCCGGGTGGAGAAGGTGCTGCCCGCGCTGCGGGCCGCCGCCGCGCAGGCCGACGCCGACGGGGTGTTCCCCGCCGCGCACGTCGCGCTGCTGCGCGATGCCGGGCTGCTCGGCCTGGTGGTTCCGCAGGAGTACGGCGGCCTCGGCGGCGGCCTGCGCGACCTCGCCGCCGCCACCTTCGCGATGGGCAGCGCGTGCCCGTCGACGGCGTTGGCCTTCTTCTTCCACAACACCAGCGCCTCCCGGGGCCTGCTGCCGCTGGAGGCGATCGAACGCGGCCTCTTCGACGACGACGACGTCCCCGCCGTGCGGGCCTTCGCCGAGAAGGTGCTGACCCGGATGGCCGGTGGGGTGTGGCTGGCCAACTTCGCCAGCGAGGCGGTGAAGAGCTCGTCGGCCAACATCGCCATCTCCACCACCGCCACCCCGGCCAGTCGCGACGGCGTCGACGGCTGGTCGCTCAGCGGCGAGAAGTCGTTCGGCTGCGCCACCGGCGTCGCCGACACCTACCTGGTCACCGCCCGGCTCGCCGGGCACGAGACAGCGGACGGGCTGGCACTGTTCCTCGTGCCCCGAGATGCCGCAGGGGTCGCCTCACGGCCGAGCTGGGACGGCATCGGCATGCGCGGCTCGGCCAACCACGGCATCCGGCTCGACGACGTCTTCATCCCGGCCGACGAGGCGCTCACCGTGCCCGGCGCGTTCGTGAAGATGTTGCAGTGCAGCCGGGGCAGCTTCGTCGGCAACCAGCTGGCCATCACGGCGGTCTACGTGGGCGCGGCGCAGAGTGTCTACGACGACACGCTGACCAGGCTCACCGAGAAGACCTTCGCCGACACCGGCCGGCCGATCGCGGAGAGCCCCATGCACCAGGTGATCATCGGCAATATGACCGAACGGCTGGAGACGGCGTACCTCTGGCTGCGCCGCCAGTTGCTGCTGGAGACCAGCGAGCCACCGCTGCACCCGCACGCCGAGGTCTACCAGCAGTGGCGGTTGGCCAAGGGCTCGATCTGCGAGGCGTGCTTCGACGTGGCGGTCGGCGCGCTCAAGGCGTGCGGCACGTCGAGTGCCACCATGAACGGGCCCGTCGGCCGGGCGCTTCGCGACCTGGCGATGGGGCTGGTGATGACGTTCCCGCCGGAGCGCGGCCGGTTGGAGGCGGCCGGCATGGTCACCAGCAACCGGTCCAACAACCTGTTCGCGGCGGTGGCCGGGTGACCGGGCCCCACCAACCGGACCTGCCCGATCTCGCCGACCTGGTCGACGAGGTCTGGACACCCAGCGACACACCGCTCGGATTCGACCTGGAGGATCCGGCGACCGGGGCGGTGCGGCGACCGGCTGCCGGCACGCCGCCGCACCGGATCGAGGCCGCCGTCGCCGCCGCGTCGGCGGCGCACGAGGCCGGGAGCTGGGCCGCGCTACCGGCCCCTGATCGCGCCGACGTACTGGACGCCGTCGCCGATGCGGTCGAGGGCGTCGCGGCCGAGATCTGCGCGCTGGAGGCGGCGACCACCGGCGTGCCGATCCGGCAGACCACACCGCTGGGCGTGATCCTCGGCGGCTCGTTCCGGCTGGCCGCCGCCCAACTGCGGCAGGGCCCGCAGAGCCAGGAGTTCCAGCGCGAGGACGGCCGGATCGCGTACGCCGAACGACTGCCCTGGGGTCCGGCCGCCTGTGTGGCGCCGTGGAACGCGCCCGCGCCGATGGCCGCGCACAAGGTCGCGAACGCGCTCGCCGCCGGCTGCCCCACGATCCTCAAGCCCAGCGAGTACGCCCCGCACGGCAGCCAACGGCTCGCCGCCGTCGTCGGGGCCACGCTCGCCGCCTCCGGCGTGCCGGCCGGGGTGTTCCAGCTCGTGCACGGCGGGGCCGAGGCCGGTGCGGCCCTGGTCGGCGATCCCCGGATCCGGGCGGTCTCCTTCACCGGCGGGCTCGCCGCCGGGCGGGCGGTCGCGGCGGCCTGCGCCTACGACATCAAGCCGGTGCAGCTCGAGCTCGGCGGGAACAACCCGCTGGTCGTGCTCCCCGACGCCGACGTCGCCGATGTCGCCCGGGCCGCGGTCGACCTGCTCAGCACCCTCAACGGGCAGTGGTGCCGGGCGCTGGGTCGGCTGATCGTGCCCGCCGACCGGCACGACGAGATCGTCGCCGCGATCGCCGACCGGCTCGCCGGCCTGGTCGCCGGCGCGCCGTTGGACCCCGCGACCGACCTCGGTCCGCTGGTGCACTCCCGGCACCTGGCCCGGGTGGTGGCCGCCCGCGACGACCTGCTGGCCCACGGCGGAACCGCGGTAACCGGCACCACGCTGCCGGCGGCCGGGCCGCTGGCCGGCGGGAACTTCCTCGCCCCGACGCTGGTCACCGGCGTGGCCGCCGCGCACACCGGCGACGAGATCTTCGGGCCCGTGGCAGCGGTGCACCCGTACGCCACCGTCGACGAGGCGGTGGCGCTGGCCAACGGCACGTCGTACGGGCTGGAGGCGTACGTGCTCGGCGCGGACGAGGAGGCCGCGCTGGCCGTGGCCCGCCGGATCCGGGCCGGCGAGGTCAAGGTCAACGGCTCCTCGGTGCTCAGCCTGCACCTGTTCAGCCCGCGCCCGGCGTTCGGGCTGTCCGGGTACGGCGAGGAGGGCACCGCCGAGACCCTGCGGTTCTTCACCAACCCTCGGGTCGTCGGCGTCGAGGGCGGCTTCGCGCTGCACGGCCGGTCATGACCCGGGGCGAGACCGCCCCAGCGCAGGCTTCGCCCTCGATCACGGCCGGCGGCGCGGCGACCGCACGCCCGGCCGACGTGCTGCGGGCGCTGCTGGGCGGCGCCTCGCCGGTGCACGCCCCCGGCGTACACGACCCGCTCACCGCCGCGCTGGCCGCCGAGGCCGGGCACCACGTCGTGCACCTGTCCGGTGCGGTCTGCGCCGCGGTCGAGCTGGGCCTTCCCGACCTGGGATACCTGCACGGCACACACGTCGCGGAGCGGGCCGCGCGGCTGGTCCCGGCGCTGGCCGGCGTGCCGCTGATCGCCGACGCGGACACCGGCTACGGCAATCCGCTGCACGCGGTCTGGACCGCCCAGCGGTACGCGGCGGCCGGCGCCGCCGGGCTGCACCTGGAGGACCAGGTCAGCCCGAAGCGCTGCGGCCACCTGGCCGGCAAGGAGCTGTTGGACATCGCGGGTGCGACGGCGAAGATCCGGGCGATCGCCGAGGCGGGCACCGGCCTGGTGCTGATCGGCCGCACCGACGCCTACTCGGTGGCCGGCCTCGACGAGGCGATCGAGCGGGCCGGCCGGTTCGCCGACGCCGGCGCCGACGCGGTCTTCCTGGAGGGTGTGGACACCGCCGAGGAGTTGGCGGCGGTGCGTACCGCGCTGCCCGGCGTACCCCTGGTGGTGAATCGCTCGGAGGCGGCTGGTGTGCGCGCCTTCCCGCCCGACGACGCGCTCGGCGCGCTCGGGGTCCGGGTCGTGCTGCACCCGGTCGCGCCGATGCTGGCCGCGCTGCGCGCGGCTGCCGCCGCCTACGCCGCGATCGGCCGGGACGGTCACGCCGGCGCGGTGCCCCGGCTCGCCTGGTCGTCGTTCACCGCGCTGGTCGGCCAGGACGATGCGCTGACTCTCGATCGGAGGTACGCCTGATGCACGTACTGATCGCCGGAGCGGGGCCGGTCGGGCTGACCGCGGCGCTCGCGCTGGCCCGCCGGGGCTGCGAGGTGACCGTGCTGGAGGCCGGTGACGCCCTCGCCGCCGAGTCCCGTGCCTCCACGTTCCACCCGCCGACGCTGGAGATGCTCGAGGCGTTGGGGGTCGGCGCGGACCTGTTGGCGCGCGGGCTGGTGGCGCCGACGTTCGCCTACCGGGATCGCCGGGAGGGACTGATCGCGGAGCTGGACCTCTCGGTGCTCGCCGAGGACACCCCGTACCCGTACCGGGTGCAGTGCGAGCAGTCGAAGCTGTGCGTGATCCTGCTGGCGCACCTGGCCGGGCAACCGACGGCCCGGGTCCGCTTCGGTTGGCCGGTCGACTCGGTACGACAGGCCGCGGATCAGGCCGACGGCGGTGTGGTCGCGGTCGCCGAGGACGGCCGGGAGGTGGCCGGCGACTGGCTGATCGCGGCCGACGGCGCCAGTTCGGCGGTACGGCGGGCGCTGGAGTTACCGTTCGACGGGATCACTTACCCCGAACGGTTCCTGGTGGCCTCCACCGACGAGGACCTGCCAGTTCTGCTCGGCCCGCTGGCGTACGTCAACTACGTCTTCGATCCGGTCGAGTGGTCGGTGCTGCTGCGCACGCCGGACCACTGGCGGGTGCTGCTGCCCACCCCCGAGGACACCCCTGACGCGCACGAGCTGGGCCGGCTCGACCGGCGGCTGCGGGCGATCGCCGATCCGGGCCGGCCGTGGCGGGTGGCGCACGCCAGTTTGTACCGCGTGCACCAGCGGGTCGCCGCGACGTTCCGGCAGGGGCGGGTGCTGCTGGCCGGCGACGCCGCGCACGTCAACAACCCGCTCGGTGGGCTGGGCATGAACTCGGGCATCCACGACGCGGTCGCCTACGCGCAGGTGCTGGCCTCGGGCAGCACGGCACCGGACGGTGGGGAGCTGGACCGGGCGGTGACGGCGGTGGCCGACGAGCGGCGCCGGATCGCACTGACCTACGTGCAGGAGGTCTCCGACCAGAACTACCGCCGGATGCGGGCCACCGATCCACAGTTACGGTCCGCGCATCTGGCCGGTCTGCGCGCGCTGGCCGAGGATCCGAAGGCGGCCCGCGCGTATCTGCTGCGCAGCTCCATGATCGCCTCGCTGCGCCCCGACACCGGACAGCCGGTGGTACGGGCATGACGGCACCCGGCGGCGGCCCGGTGATCGAGCGGGTGAACCCGTCCAGGGTCACCGAGCTGGTCGGCACGGTCGGTGTGAGCGGGCCTGAGCGGGTGGACGTCCTGGTCCGCCGGGCCGACGCCGCGCAGCGGGGCTGGGCGGCCGCCGGCATCGCGCGGCGGCTCGCCGCGCTGGCCGCCGGCGCCGACGCGATCGCCGGGCGGCTCGAACCGCTGGCCGGGCTGCTGGCCCGGGAGTCGGGCAAGGTGCTCGCCGACTGCCGCGGCGAGGTCGGGTTCGCCGGCACGTACCTGCGCTGGGTCATCGAGCACGCCCCGGCGGCGTACGCGGATCGGGAGATCGACGACGCGGCCGGTCGGCTGCTGCGGCTGCCCCGGCCGTACGGTGTGGTCGCCGCGATCACGCCGTGGAATGCGCCGATCATCCTCACCCTGCTCAAGGTGGCCCCGGCCCTCGCCGCCGGCAACGCGGTGGTGGTCAAGCCCTCGCCGCTGGCCCCGCTGGCGGTCTCGGAGGTGCTGCGCCTGCTCGCCGGGGCGCTGCCCGACGGGACGCTGGCGGTCGTCCACGGCGACGCCGCCGCCGGTGCGGCGTTGGTCGGACACCCGCTGGTGCGCAAGGTGGCGTTCACCGGCGGCGGCGTGGCGGCCCGGCAGGTGGCGGCGACCGCGGCCACCCAGACCACACCGGTAGTGCTGGAGCTGGGCGGCAACGACGCGGCGATCTTCCTGCCGGACGCCGACCTGGGCACCGAGCCGATGCGCCGGCTGGTCCTGGCGAGTTTCGCCACCAGCGGCCAGGTGTGCATGGCTGCCAAGCGCCTGTATGTACACCGCGGCCGCCGCGACGAGTTCGTGGCGGCGTACCGGGCCGCCGCGGCGGAGGTGCTGCGCGTCGGTGACGCGCTCACGCCGGGGGTGAGCATGGGCCCGGTCATCTCGGCCGGTGCCGTCGCCCGGATCGAGCGGATCGTCGCGGCGGCCGTCGCCCGGGGTGCCACGGCGCTGCCGCTGGGCACTGTCGACGGTGGCACCGACCTGGCCGGCGGGTACTTCGTGGCCCCGACGCTCGTGCTGGACGCACCGGACGACGCCGAGGTGATCACCGGGGAGCAGTTCGGGCCGACGGTGCCGCTGCTGCTCTACGACGACGACGAGGAACTGCTGGCCCGGGTCAACGCCGACGAGCTGGGCCTTGGCGGTTCGGTCTGGTCGGCCGACGAGGAGCGGGCGTTCGCGCTGGCCCGTCGGGTCGAGGCGGGCTTCGTCTTCGTCAACACGCACAACCGCACCGGGCTGTCGCTGCGGGCGCCGTTCGGTGGGGTGAAGCGCTCCGGCTACGGCCGTGAGTACGCCGAGGAAGGGCTGGCCGAGTACGCGCAGACCTGCGTCGTGCACGCGCCCGGCCCGTTCCGGCCCGGTGGCGCCGGGCTACCCGCCAACGCGTACCCGGGCTGAGGCCGGGCCGCGTCGGTCCAGCGCTGCCGTCAGTAGTCGACGACGACGCGGGCCGCGAGGCGCGGCTTGAGCCAGCCCGCCACCTCCAGGTGGGCGGGGTGGGCCTGGTAGGCGCGCAACGCGTCCGCGTCGGTGTGTGTGCTGATCATGCACAGGTCGTAGGAGACCGGGGTCCGCAGCGTGTCCAGGGCGACGGTCAGCGTCGCGATCTCATCAATTGTGCTGGCCAGACCTTCCAGCAGTGACTTCGCCTTGGCAGCATCGGCCGCATCGGCGAACTTCATCAGAACCACGTGCGTAAACACCTGTTCGTCCCCCTGTTCCCCGGCGTCGCCCGAGTGTATGTTCTGGAAACAGCGTTTCGCCAGGGGAACCGGAGCGGGAATGACCATCAGGGTTGCCGCCGTACAGTTCGAGGCCGGCCAGGACATCGAGGCCAACCTGGCCACCTGCCTGCGCCTGGTCGCCGACGCCGCCCGACAGGGCGCACAACTCGTGGTGCTGCCCGAGTTCTGCAACCACCTGGCCTGGTACACCGATCGCGCCCAGGCACACGCCCTGGCCACCCGGCCGGGCGACGATTTCCTCACCGCGATCTCCGCGAGCGCCGCCGAGCATCGGGTGCACCTCAAAATCAACGTCACGCACGCCTACCCCGACGGGCGCACCGGCGGCACCAACTTCCTCTTCGGCCCGGACGGGGCGTTGCTCGGCAGCTGCGACAAGCAGGTCCTGATGGGCGCCGAGAACGACCACCTCGACCCCGCGACCGGGGTCGGACCGGTGCTCGACACCCCGCTCGGCCGGCTCGGCATGTACGCCTGCATGGAGGGCGTCATTCCCGAGACCACCCGCGGGCTCGCGCTGCGCGGCGCGCAGGTGCTGCTCAACAGCCTGAACTCGTTCGCCACCGATGAGGCCGCGCTGCACATTCCGGTGCGGGCCGCGGAGAACCGGGTCTGGGTGATCGCCGCCAACAAGGTCGGCCCGCTGCTGCCCGCCGAGCAGCTGCCGGCCATGAGCCGCGGCCTGGGCGTGCCGGAGCAGTGGCTGCACGGGGCCGGCGAGTCGCAGATCGTCGCGCCGGACGGCACGGTGGTGGCCAGGGGCCCGCGCACCGGTGAGGCCGTCGTCATCGCCGACATCGCTGTCGAGCGCGCCGACGACAAGCACCGCCCGGACGGCAGCGACATCCTCGCGGCCCGCCGACCGGAACTCTACGGCCCACTCGGGGACGCACCGGCCGGTCGCCGCCGGCCGCCCGGCGTACCGAGCCTGCCGGTCGCCGTGGTCCGGCCGCGGGACCCGGGCCAGGCGGCCGACCTGCTCGGTAAGGCGGTCGCCGAGGGCGCGCTGCTCGCCGTGCTCGCGGAGAACGCCCTCGGCGCGCACGTCGGGCCGGCCGAGGTGGCCACGGCGCTGGCACCGGCGCTGCGCGGCACCGACGGGTACGCCGTGGCCACCGCTCTCGGCCCCGACGGTCCGGTCGGGCTGCTCATCGGCCCGGATGGCGTGGTCGGCGAGCAGCCACAACTGCATCGGGCCGGCGCGGCCCGCGACGCCGTGCGGCCCGGCGGCGCGCTGCGCACCTTCGACCTGCCCTGGGGGCGGCTCGCGATCGTGGTGGGCGACGACGCGATCTTCCCGGAGACGTTCCGGCTCGCCGCGCTCGCCGACGCCGATGTGGTCGCCGTGCCGTTCACCCCGCGCGAGCCCTGGGAACTGGCGCTGGGCCTGCCGGAGCGGGCCGCGGAGAACCGGCTCAACGTGATCGCCGCCGGGCGCCTCGGCACGGGCGCCGCCGTCTTCGCCCTCAGCGCCGACTTCACCCTCTGGACCACCTGGGCCGGACCGTTCACCGGCCGGATCAGCAGCCCGCTGCGCACCGACATCGCCGCGGACCGGCCCGTCACGCATGCCGTGGTGACCCCGGCGCAGGCGGCGAACCGGCTCGTCTCCCGCCGAACCGACCTCGTCGACGGCCGCCCGTGGCGGCTCGTCCAGGCCCTCACCGAAAGGCGCTGACCCGTGGCCGACACGTTGAAACCCGTCGAGGACATGCTCGACGACTCCCCCACGGTCGACGTCCACGAGACGTTCCACCGCTACCAGATACTCCTGGACGAGCTGAAGGCCAAGATCGACGCACGGTTCGAGCTGACCCGCGACCCGTCCACCGAGCCGCTGGAGCACTACGGGGACTACCCGAACGGACCGGGCGGCTCGCTCGCCGCGTACACCGGGCCCGAGGTCGACTGGCTCGTACGCTCCTGGTTGGGCAACCCCGCGGCCAGCTTCGCCAACCTGCACCTGACGTGCTGGCTGGGCCCGCAGGTCAGGGTGCCGCACCTGGGGTTGGCCCTGCTGGTCTGGCCCGGCGGCTGGTTCTACGTCGACTCGGTGCCCCGGGTCAACATGGTCGAGCACGGCGACTACTACGACAAGTACTACGAGCCGGTCAACGAGGAGTGGCTGCAACTGCGCGCCGACCCGGCGTTCGACTACTTCGTCAGCCGGGCCGGGTTCATCCGGGCCAGCCTGTCGCCGACGGCGTACTGCTACTCCTTCGACCGCAGCCCGGAGAACATCGAGAAGGTCAGCCAGGTGACCCACGCCCACGTCGACCGCTGGCTGCGCTGGGTCGACGAGGCCGAGCCGGTGCCGGCCGAGGAGCGGGCCGCGCTCGCCGAGACCGATCTGCGGATCCGCCGCAACATCGCCGACCGCGACCCGGCGAACGTGATGGGCGTGCGCTACTTCGGCGAGGAGACCACCAACCGGCTCGTCCGCGCGCTCTGGGGCGGCGACCGCGAACTCCCCCGGCCGTCGGCATGAGCGGTGCGCAGGAAGGCGGTGTCCGGTCGGTCTGGTGGGCCGTACGCGTCCCCGGCGCGCCGGCGCCGTTCGACACCGCGCACCTGCGGGTCTACTACCCGGCGCGGCCCACCGGCTCGGACGCCGAGCGGCTCAGCGGGGTGCTGGCGGCCGACCCGGCCGGGGCGCCGTACCCGGTGGTCCTGCTGGTCTCCGGCGTCAACGTCGGGCAGGACGCCTACCGCTGGCTGGCGGTGGAGCTGGCCGCCCGGGGCGTCGTCGCGGTGACCTACGACTGGGTCGGAGTGCTCTTCGCCGGCCTGCACGGGATCACTCCCGGCGTCGACCTGGACGCGGCCCGGCCGGAGGGCTACGGCAGCCGACCGACCAGCCCGTCGCTGCGCCCGGTGCTCGACTCGCTGGCGCAGCTCACCGGGCCGCTCGACGGGTTGCTCGACCTCGACCGGGTGGCGCTGGTGGGTCACTCGGCCGGCGGCACGGTGGCGCTGCAGTCGGCGCGCTTCCTGCCCGAGGTCCGCGCGGTGGCCACCTACGGGGCGCACACCATGGTGGCGACCATGCTCGGCTGGCCGGCCGGCACCGTGCTGCCGGCCCAGGTGAACAGCCCGGTCATGCTGCTCGCCGGCACCAACGACGGCGTGATCAACGGCTCAGCCGACCGGTACGGCGAGGACGCGGCCACCCGCGCCGACCCGATCACCCGCACCTTCGACGAGGCGCTGCCCGACGCGGGCGGCACCAACCTGCTGGTGCGGCTGGCCGGTGCCAACCACTTCGGCATCGTGCACCCGCTCGACCCCACCTCGGCGCGCGCCTTCCTCGACGAGGAGGCGACCGCCGACCCGGAAAGCACCCGTGCGCTCGTGGTCGACCTGCTGTCCGGGTTCCTCGCCGTCCACCTTCGCGGCGAACCGGCCGACGGCTTCGACCGGTTGCTGGCAAAGCTCGACACCACCTCTTCGATCGCCTCGTTCCGTCGGAGGTAAGCCACCATGCTCAAGAACTTCTGGTACGCGGTCGAGTTCTCCGACCGGGTCACCACCAAGCCGGCCCGGATCACCGTGCTCGGCCAGTACCTGGCTCTCTACCGCACCCCGAGCGGGCGCGTGGTAGCCCTGTCCGACCTGTGCGTGCATCGGGGCGCGGCGCTTTCCGGCGGCTGGACGGCCGGCGACAACATCGTCTGCCCGTACCACGGATGGCAGTTCGAGCCGGGCGGAGCATGCACGAAGATCCCGGCGAATCAGCCCGGCCGGGGCATCCCCACCAAGGCCCGGGTCGACTCGTACCCCGTGCAGGAGCGCTACGGCTTCGTCTGGGTCTTCATGGGTGACCTGCCCGAGGCCGAGCGGCCGCCGATCCCCCTCTGGCCGGAGTTCGACAACCTGGTGGAGAACGGCGGGAAGTTCCGCGCGGTGACCGGCGAGTTCCTGTGGAAGGCCAACTACGAACGGATCCTGGAGAACGGCTGCGACATCGCACACGCACCCTTCGTGCACGGCAGCGTGTTCGGCAACCGGGAGAAGCCCGAGGTTCCCGAGTACGAGGTCGAGGTGCGCGACGAGTGGTCGGCGTACGCCACGGTCAGCCTGCACCCACCGCGCTCGAAGGGCCTCTGGTCGTTGATCAGCCGCAACAACGCGGACCTGGCCAACCGCCCGCCGGTGGTCACCTCGGCCGGCTGGATGCTGCCTAACATGATCAAGCTGCACGTCCGACTGTCGATCGGCGACCTGATCATCTACGACACCAACATCCCGATCGACGAGACGACCACCCTGGTCAAGTGGGTCGCCCTGCGCACCTTCTTCACCGGCGCCTGGGCCAACCGCAACGCGGTGCAGCGCGTCCTCAAGATCTTCTACCAGGACGCCGAGGTGGTGAACAACGTCCGCCCCGAGTTGCTCCCGTTCGACCTCGGCGCGGAGCTGCACGTCAAGAGCGACCTCATCGCGGTGCACTACCGGCGACGCCGACAGGAGCTGGCCGAGCAGGGCTGGATGCTCTCCGACGCCGACCGGATCACGGGCGACGTGCCACGGCGGGAGGCGACCGTCATCCCGTCGCCGGCCCGCCGGGAGAACCCGGAACTCGCCCGCGCCTGGGTGCACAAGGCCAAGGGCGACCACCCGACCGTGGCGGAGGCGCAGCGGACCGGGCTCAAACGCATCACCGAGGAGGAGGGCGCCGACGCCGCCGCAGGAGCCGAGGCGCAGGCGAACCCCACCAGCAGCGCGACGACGACGAAGGAGCAGGCATGAGTCTCCCGCTGGAACTCTGCGAGAACGCGGTGGCCCACCTGACCGCCCGGCACCCGCTCACCGCGGTCATCGACGAGCCGCTGAGCAGCCCGATGTCGCCCGACCCGGTGGGTGCGCTGCGGGTCTGGCGGGGCGCACCGGGCCAGCCGGTGGCCAAGGTGGTCTACGTCGGGCTGGTCGTCCCGATGATCCGCCTCGACAGCCACATGGTCTTCGCCTTCACCGCCGCCGACAGCGCGGTCCCGCACTTCACCCTGGACTCGGTGTACGGCGGCGACTACTACGCCTATCACCTCGACCTGATCCCCCGGGCCGAGCTGAGCAGCCACCTGCCCTACCTGGACTCGGCGTACCAGCCGCTCACCGCGGTCTTCACCGAGGCCAGCGCGATGGACGGGCTGAGCCGGGCCGACATCGGGCCCCGCCAGTGCGCGCTGATGTCGCCGTGGATGCTGGTCGGCCGGGCCACCGAGGAGTCGTTCCGGAAGATCGGAGCCGCCGTCTCCGCGTACGCCGAGCACTGGTCCGCGCTGGTGACCGACGGCCTGCCGGCCGACGTCGTGGCCGGATTGGCCGACACCGACCTGGCCGCCCGGGACACCGCCGTACGGGTCAACCTGTTCAGCCCCGACGTCGACCCGGTCTGGGCCCGGGTCACCCGGCTGATCGGCGAGCCGGCGACCGACCGGATCCGAGCGGAGCTGATCGGCAATGAGTGAGCCCACCGCACCGACAACCGTAGCGGCGGACTCCGAACCGAGCGAGTGGCAGCAGCGGATCGCCGGCGAGTGGCACGGCCGGCCGTCGCTGTTCACCGCGACCGGCGTCTGGCAGGGCTTCGAGGACATCCGCCGCTCGTCGGTCTTCTCCGACGGCGTCACCACGTATTTCATGGACGGCGGGCTGGTCGGCGGGGGCGAGTTGGCCGGGCGCTACCGGCTGGGCGCGCCGTTCGCCTTCAGAGTGATCGACTCCGACGCCGATCGGGCCTACACCGGCCCCGACTTCTTCGGCACGGGCCAGCCGTACGGGTCCTTCGTGGACGCCCACTACTACGGCCCCGGCTGGCAGGTGGACCTGAACACCTGGAACCAGGTGCTGCCCGACGGCCAGACCCAGGTCTACTCGTCGATGCTCTACCAGGGCTGGGCTGTGGTGGGCTGCTTCAACGGCGTCTACACGCGAAGCTTCGACCACGACACCAACCCGGACACCCGGGAGCGGGTGACGCGGTTCCTGTCCGCCGAAGAGCGGCGCGGGCCGGTGCCGTACATCCTGCCGACCAAGCAGGCCGGCGCGTTCACCGGTAGCTGCGAGCTGTGGGGCGCCGACCAGCAGCTGCGCGGCACGGTCGCGGTGCGCCTCGGTCTGGAGCCGATCGACCTGCTCCGCACCCGCCGGGTCGTGCACTGGACCGGCGCCGGCCTGGACCGGCGGTACATGGTCGAGCAGCGCCGCGACGGCGACCGGCTGTTCTTCGAGGGCCCCGACGCCTGGGGCAACGCGCAGGGCTTCGGCCGCGCCAGCTACCCGTCCTGGCACTTCCACGCCGACGGCGGCGACGTGTGGAAGGTCAAGGGACGCGAGTTCGCCATCGACGCCGAACCGGGCATGTCCGCCGGCGGGCGCCTCGCCGTGGTGTACGAGCTGTTCCGGGGCAACGTGCTGGACAGCGTCCTGCACGGCCTGCTCGCCTGGGAGGCAGCCGGATGACCGCGGTGGTGGTGACCGGCGGCACCCGCGGGATCGGTGCCGGCCTGGTACGCGCGCTGCTGGCCCGCGGCGCCCGGGTCGCGTTCTGCGGACGCAGCGCGGAGTCGGTGGCAACGGCGCTTGCCACACTGCGTTCCGAAGCCTCGGTGCCGGCCGGAGCCAAGGTACTCGGGGTACGTGCGGACGTCACCGACCGCGCCGACGTGTCAGTGCTCTGGTCGACGGCCGCCGAGGCGTTCGGCGGGGTCGACATCTGGATCAACAATGCGGGCACGAACCATGCCCGCCGCCCACTGTGGGAGCTGCCGCCGGCAGAGCTGGACGGAGTGCTCGCGGCGAACCTCGGCGGGGTGGCCCGGGCCAGCGCGGTGGTGCTCGCCGCGATGATCGAGCAGGGCCGCGGCGCGCTGTGGAACATGGAGGGCTTCGGTTCCAACGGCCAGGCCCGGCCGGGGCTGACCGGGTACGGGGCATCGAAGCGCGCGGTCACCTACCTGACCGACGGGCTGGCCAAGGAGCTCGCCGCAGCCGGGGTCGCCGACAGGGTCACCGTGCACCACCTCTCCCCCGGCATCGTCGTGACCGACCTGCTCACTCACGACTACCCGCCGGACGAACTGGCGAAGGCCAAAAAGATCTTCAACATCCTCGGTGACCGGGTCGAGACGGTCACCCCGTGGCTGGCCGACCGGGTCCTCGCCGGGGGCCGCAACGGCAGCCGGGCCGCCTGGCTGACCAGCCGCAAGGCCGCCGCTCGGTTCGCCGTCGCCGGCTTCCGCAAGCGCGACCTCTTCGGCGACTCCGTCGGCGTCCCCGCGGTGAACCGGCGCGAGCACCTGTCGTGATCGGCAGCGACTACACCGTCGTCCTCGCGCTGGAGGACTTCGTGCCGACCGGTCTGGCGCTGGTCGGGTTCTGGATCCTCGCCGGGCTCTCCGCTCGGGTCGTGCCGCGGGTGGGCCCGGTCGCCCACGTCAGCGCCGTCCTCATCGGCCTCGGCGGCCTGGCAAAGTCGACCTGGAAGCTGCTGCTGGCCGGGTTCTCGATCGACCTGCCCTGGCTGGAGGCGGCGCTGTTTCCGCTGATGGCGCTCGGCGCGGTCGGGCTGATCTGGGGCCTGGCGAGCGCATTGCGCGGGCGCAGCCTGCCGTGGTGGCCGTTCGCCGCCGTGCTGGCCGTGACCGCCGGCGTGGCCGCCGCGTACGCCGTCTTCGCCCCCGTCTTCGCCCTCGCGACCACGGGCGTGACCACCATCAGCGTCCTGGCCGCGATCATCGCCGGCCGGCGGCGCGCCTGGGCCGCGGTGACGCTCTACGTCGCCGGGCTGGCCTGCGTGCTGCTGCTGGTGCCGCTGCGCAACCATCCCGATCACGAAACCCTGGCCATGCAGTGGGTCGAGCAGGGCACCAACACCCTCGGACAGGCGGCGCTGCTGGCCGCGGCGTGGCTGACCGTGCGCGCGCACCACCGGGCCTCGACCACGTCCCACCCGACCCCCGCCCAGGAAGGAGTTGTCCGCTCATGACCGACGCGCTCGGCTGGCGCCGCAAGTTCGGCGTCATCGCCCCGTCGACGAACACCATCGTGGAGCCGGACTTCTACCGGATGACCGTGCCCGGTGTGACCGCGCACTTCTCCCGGATCCACATCCGCGACCAGGACCTCTCCAGCGACGGCAACTTCGAGAACCTCCTGACCCAGATCCGCGACGAGATCGGCGGGGCCTGCGAGCGGGTGCTGACCTGCGAGCCCGACTACATGGTGATGGGCATGTCCGCCGAGACGTTCTGGGGCGGCGTCGAGGGCAACCGGCAGTTCGTCGCCCAGATCAAGGCGATCACCGGGCTGGAGGTGGCGACCGGCGCGGAGGCGTGTGAGCGGGCACTGCGCCTCTACGGCGCCCGCCGGATCGGCGTGGTGACGCCGTACCAACCGATCGGCGACACGAACGTCGAGCAGTTCTTCTCCGAGATCGGCTTCGAGGTGGTCGCGATCGAGGGTCTCAAGTGCCCGACCGCGGTCTCCATCGCCCACGTCCCGGAGGACGAGTTGCGCCGGGCGCTGCTGGCCGTGGACGGCCCGGACGTCGACGCCCTGGTCCAGTGCGGCACCAACCTGTCGATGGTCGGGCTGGCCGACGAGGCCGAACGCTGGCTCGGTAAGCCGGTGATCGCCATCAACGCGGCGACCTGGTGGATGGCGCTGCGCGAGAACGGGATCACCGACAAGGTGTACGGCGCCGGTTCCCTGCTGCGCGAGCACTGACACCGGAGCTGCCGGCAACACGCCAGCGGTGCGGGCCGGGGAGGAATCCCCGGCCCGCGCCGTTCGCCGGCTCAGCTCCGCGGGATTCCGCGACGCCTCGGCAGCACCACGACCAGGCCGACACCGAGCAGGAGCACGGCGCTGGACCAGAGCAGCAGCAGCGCCGTCACGCCCCCCTCGCCCGTGTTCGGCAGCGACCCATCGCCATTGCCACCGCCATCGCCATTGCCACCGCCGCCGCCTTCGCCCTCGTCACCGGTCGCGGCCCGCGACTTCACCGTGAACTTGGCGACGATCGACGTCGCCGCCGGGCCGGTCACCGGGTCCGCGCCCGCGTTGCACTCGGTGTCGACCTGCGGGTGGTCGAAGACGATGTTGGTGACCGTCAGCGACACCAGCCCTGCCTGCGAGGTGGTGTAGGTCCCGGTCAGCGTCGCGCCGGGCAGGACGGCGTTGGCGTCGATCGCGCCGTACGCCGGGCCTTGGAGGTTGACCGTACCGCTGCCCACCCCGCCGACCTTGACGGTCGCCTTGGGCACCAGATCGCCGGCACCGACCGGCACCGGTCCGCTCTTCGGGCCGGCCGAGAACTTCAGGCGCACCGTCACCTTGGCGCCCCGCCCAGGGTTGCTGGGCGACATGCTCAGCGTGTGCGTGGCGGTCCACGACGAGAGGCTGCTCAGCGTCTTGCAGTTCAGCTTCACGCTCTTCGGGCCGAACGGCTGGGCGGGCGTGTCGACCTCGTCGGTTGCCGTCGGCGGGTCGTCCGTCGCCGACGGCGGGAGCGACAGCGACGGTTTCGCGGAGGACGACGGCTTTGCGGAGGGCGACGGCGTTGCGGAGGCGGACGGGCTCGGCGGTGGGGTCGCGGTGCCGGTACCGCCGACGGTGAAGCTCTCCACGATGGAGGTCGGCGCCGGTGCCGCCTTGTGGTCGCGGTCGCCGGCCGCCGAGCAGTGCGTCGTGGCCGAGGCGTTGGTGAACGTGACCCGCCCGACCGTGAGCGTCGCCGCTCCGGCGGCGGAGGCGAAGTAGGTGCCGGTCGCGGTGATCGGGCCGAGCGGCGCTTCCGGGGCGACGGCCCGCGCCGGGTACGAGGACATCCGCAGTGTCGCGCTGCCGGAGAGGGAGCCACCCAGCGCCAGCGTGACGTTCACCGGCACGTCACCGGCGTTCAGCCCCACCGGCCCGTTGTCGGGGCCGGTCTTCGCCGTGAGCGTGACGGTCACGGTGTCGCCGACCTTCGGCGCGGCCGGTGACTGGGTCAGGGTGAAGGTGTCCTGCCAGACCGTCGGCGAGCTGCCGGTGCCGGCGTCGTTGAAGTAGAGCCGGCAGCCCAGCGTCCCGGCCGTGGGGCCGACCGCCGCGGCCGGCGGCGTCGCCCGGGCGGGGGCCGCCGCCGGGATCGCGAGTAGCAGCAGCAACGGCGCCAGGACGAGCGCGAGCGCTGCCACCCGGACGGGATAACGACCTCGGGTCATTGGGTCCTCCGGTTCCGGTAGGGCATCAGCACGAGCAGGCCGATGCAGAGCAACAGCAGGCCGGAGCCGACCAGCACGGTGACCGCGTACCGGTCCGGGCCGGCGCTCACCGGGTTGGCGTCGACCAGCGTCGGGGTCGACGTGCCGGCTGCGCCCGCCGGCCCGGTCGAGGGTGCCGTGGTGGCTTCCGGCGTGGCCGCCGGCGCCGAGGGCGCGGCGGGGGTCGCGGACGGGGTTCCCGGTGAGGGCTTCTGGGCCGGCTTCTTGCCGAACGTCAACGTCACCGAGACCTTGTTGGCCTCGACCTGTTCGGCGTTGCCGCTCGTGGGCAGAATCTGCGCCGCGACCACGCACTCGCGCTTGGTGCAGTCGAACGCGCCGAACTTCTGGGCCAGCTTCAGGGTGACCGTGGGCAGCTTCCCGCTGCCGTCGGCGTTGACGAACGCGGCCCCGCCGGACAGGTTGCAGTCGGTCGGTCCCTTGAAACCGGCGACGCACTGACCGACGGCGATCTGCTTCAGGTTCGGGGTGAAACCCGAACCGTTGACGATGACCTGCTGCTTGTCCGTCAGCCCGGTGGTCGCGCTGACGGTGAGGGCCGGCGCGGCGAACGCGGCCGGGGGTGCCGCCACGACGGCGAGGCCGCTGCTGGTGGCGAGCAGGGCGGCGAGCGTGAGCGCCCGGCGGCGGAAGGTTCGCACGGCGATCTCCTGACAGGTTCGGCGCAGGCCGGCACGGGCAAGTGGCGGGGCGACGCGGAGCGGGCTCACGACGGCACCGTCGTGCGTTGAGCGGGCACGCCGGAGCGGTTGACGGCGGCGTGGTCGGTACCGAGGTAGGAGCGGACCACGTCGGGGTGGTTGCGGACCTCCTGCGGGGTGCCGTCGGCGATGACCCGGCCGCCGTCCATCGCGACCAGCCGGTCGGCGAGCCGGGCGAGCAGCGGCAGGTCGTGCTCGATGATGACCATGGTGACCCCGAGTTCGTCGTGGATCCGGCGCAGCACCTCGCCCAGCGCGACGCCGTCGGTCTGGGACACTCCCGATGAGGGCTCGTCGAGCAGCAGCAGCGCCGGCTCCAGCGCCAGCAGGCAGGTGATCTCGACGATCCGGCGTGTACCGGTGGACAGTTCCCCGACCAACCGATCGGCGAGCGGGGCCAGGCCCATCAGCGTGACGAGTTCCTCGGCCCGGCGGCGTTTGGCCTGGTCCGGGGCGGTGGCACCAAGAGCTGCGGCGACGAGGCTGGTCGGCGCGGTCCGTTCACCGGCCACCATGACGGTCTCCAGCACCGTCATGGTGGCGAAGAGCCGCGCGTCCTGGAACGAGCGCACCAGCCCGAGACCGGCCCGCCGCTGCGGCGACAGCCCGGTGACCGGGCGGCCGGCGAACAGGACCGCGCCCCGGTCCGGACGGGTGAAGCCGGCAATGATTTCGAACAGGGTGGTCTTGCCGGCGCCGTTCGGGCCGATGATGCCGACCACCTCGCCGGCGGCGACGTCGAGGCTGGCCCCGGCGACGGCCCGCACGCCGCCGAAGGAGCGGGCCACCTCCCGCACCGAGAGCAGCGGCTCGCCGGTCGCAGCCGGTCGCAGCGGGACGGTGCGCGGCGGCAGCGTGATCGGGCCACCGGAGCTGGCGGCCTGCGCCGGCCCGGCCATCTCATCGGTGGCGGACGGTACCGGTGCGTCGCGGCCGCGGGCGATCAGCGCGGCGATCCGGTCACGCAGCCACAGCACCGGCCCGCCGAGTCCGGCCGGCAGCGCAATCACCACGACCAGCCAGACCAGGGTCAGCGCGGCCTGGCCGATGATGTCCAGTTCCAGGAATCCGGGTACGCCGACGATCAGGAACGCCCCGAGCAGCGGGCCGCCCAGCAGCGTGATCCCGCCGACCACCACGGTGGCGACGACGTCGATGCTGGCCGAGGCCGGGAACGTGTTCACGGTGAGCTGGGTCTGCCCGTGGCCGATCACCGCCCCGCCGAGACCGGCGAGCGCGCCCGCGACCGCGTACGCCTGCAGGACCCGCACCGGCACCGCGACGGTGAACGCGCGGGCGGCGTCGGCGTTGTCGCGCAGCGCCACCAGGACCCGCCCGAAGGCACCGGCGCGCAGGTTGGCGGTGACCCACAGGCCGAGCAGCAGCGCCACCAGCGCGAACAGGTAGTAGTCGGTGGCCAGGTCGAAGGTGTGGCCGAGGATGCGCGGCTTGGGCACCTGCGCGCCATCGCCGAGCAGCCAACCCTGCCGCAGCAGGAACGTGCTGGTGGCCAGCGCGAAGGCGAGCGTGGTGACGGCGAGGGCGAGCCCGCGCAGGCGCAGCGCCGGCACGCCGACCGCGACTGCGGCCAGCGCCGCCGCCGCGCAGCCGGCGAGGATCCCCACGAACAGGTTGCCGGTCCGCACGGAGACCTGCACCGACACCGCGGCGCCGATGCCGGCGAACGCGAACTGGCCCAGGGACAGCTCGCCGGCCACGCCGGTGACCAGCCCGATCGACAGGCCGACCAGGGTGAAGCCGATGATCGCGATGAGCACCGAGGCGGTCTCATTACTGATCACGAAGGCCAGCACGGCGGCGACGGCGAAGCCCACCCCGGCGACGACCCGGCCCAGGTTGCGCAGCAGCCAGACCCGCTGGTAGGCGGCGGGCAGCGGCGGCGCGCCGATCCGGCCCCAGCCGCCGTCCTCGCCGTCACGGCGCGCGCGGACCGGCTGGGCCAGCAGCGCGACCAGGATGACCGCGACCAGGGCCAGCTCGACGAGGCCGCCGCTGGACTGACCGGACAGCAGGATCTGCTCCCCCACCCCGATGCCCAGCGAGGCGCCGAACGCGATCGGGACGGAGGAGAACCGGGCGATCACCGCGCCGGCGAGGCCCCGCACCAGCAGGGCCGGGCCGAGCGACTCAATCGACTGGGTGCCCTGGGTCGGCGCCATGAGGATCGCCGAGAAGGCGGCCACAGCACCGGCGATCGACCAGGCCAGGGTCGCCATCCGGGCCGCGGTGACGCCGTTGAGGGTGGCCGCGTCGGGGGCATCGGCGGCGGCCCGGATCGCCAGCCCGAACCGGCTGCGCTTGAGAAACATGGCGAGCCCGACCAGCAGCACCGGAGTGAGCAGCAGCATCGCGGTGAACGCCGGGCCGACCGGGGTGTTGCCGATGGTGAACGACGGCATGCCGGGCGGCGCCGGGAACGCCGGGCCGCTGGCCCCCGAGCTGTTCACCAGCAGGGCGAGCACGAGCACGAACTGGGACAGCCCGAGGGTGGCGATCATGCCGATCACCCGGGGCCGGTGGCGCAGCCGGCGGACCACGCCCAGCTCGATCGCGCCGGAGACCGCGGCGGCGGCGAGCATCCCGACCGGCAGGGCGAGCCAGTACGGCAGCACCCCGTCACCGACCAGCCGGCCGAGCACGGCGGCGCCGAACACCCCGACCGCGCCGTGTGCGAAGTTGACGAACCGGCTGGACCGGTAGACCAGCACCAGCCCGACCGCCAGCAGCCCGTACGTGAGGCCGGTGAACAGGCCCAGCACGATGCGGTCCGGGCCGACGTCGAAACCGCCGATCATCGGATCACCGCCCCGTCCACCGGGGTGGCCTCCGACGCGGGCGCGGCCTGCGCCTGCGGCGCGGGCGCGGTGTCCTCGGCTGGCGCGTGGCCACCGAGCATCAGGGCCCGGACCAGGTCCGGCTGATCGGCCAGTTCACCCGCGGTGTGCTCGGCGACCATCGCACCCTTCTCCATGAAGTAGATCCGGTCGGCCAGCGACAGCGCCACATTGACGGACTGCTCCACCACCAGCACCGAGGTGCCCAGCGCGTTGAGTCGGCGCAGCATCTCCAGCAGGCCGCCGACGACGACCGGGGCCAGGCCGAGCGACAACTCGTCGACCAACAGCATCCGGGGGCGCTGGATCAGCGTCTTGGCGAGCACGAGCAGTTGCCGCTCACCGCCCGACAGGGTGGCGGCGACCTGGTCGCGCCGCTCGTAGAGGCGGGGGAAGACGGCGAACGACGCGTCGACCCCCCGGTGCACCGCGTCGCTGCGCCGGCCCAGCGCGTAGCCGTGCATGCGCAGGTTCTCGGTGACGGTGAGCGAGCCGAACACCGCCTGACCGACCACCGTGGACAGTCCGAGCTCGATCCGGCGGGGCGCGGTCAGCGCGGTCACGTCGACCCCGCCGAGCCGGACCACCCCGGCGGCGGGGCGGTGCAGGCCGGAGAGCACCCGCAGGAAGGTGGTCTTGCCGACCCCGTTCGGGCCGCAGATCGCCACCATCTCGCCGTCGCCGACGCGTACGGCCGCGTCGTAGAGCACCTGGACCGGACCGTACGCCGCGTCGATGCCGGAGCAGGAGAGAGCGGCCGGACGTGCGCCGCTGTGCCTCAGCCGGGCGACCTCCGCCTCGTCGGCGAGCACCCGGGCCAACCGTTCGGCGTCGGCGGCGGCGGTGCGCCGGAGCCGCCGGGCGTAGCCGGCGCCGACCAGCACCGCCGCCGCGGCCACCGCCAACGCCGGAGCGGCGCCGTACCGGGTGTCGAGCAGGGCGAGCAGGCCGGCGCCGCCCAGGCCACCGGCCAGGGACAGCACCGATGTCGCCGCCACGAACGCGGGGCGGGCGTCGGGGTGGAGCACGTCGGCGGCGATGCGTTCGCCCGAGACGGCGAGCGCGACCAGCGCACCGACGGCCACGGCCAGGCCGGATGCGAACAGCACGACGCCGACCGTGGCGGGGGTGGCCCCGACGAACAGGGCACCGGCGGCGACGAGCAACCCCGCCGGGGCTGCGGCGACGGCGAGGCGCAGCGCCCGCTCGCCGCGCAGGAGCACGGCAAGCGCGGCCCCGGCGAGCAGCGCGTCGCCGATGACTCCGACGGCGCCGCGCGGACCGAGGCCGAACCCGGTGTGCAGCACGTCGGCGGCGAAGATCAGCGCGCCGGGCACGATCATGCCGAGGCCGGCCTGGGCCAGCACGGCGGTACGCGCGGTGGGTGGGCGGGTGGCGTTGTCGAACAGGGTGCGTAGCGCCGGCGGCCAGCCGGCGTCGCCCGGCAGTTCCGCGGCGGTCGCCCCGGCCAGCACGCCGAGCGCCGCGAGGACGCCCGCCGCCGCCCAGTGGTACCCGGATCCGCCTGCGGTGCCGGCGGCGAGCAGTGCGGCCAGGCCGAGCCCGTTCAGCAGCCCCACGTGCCAATACCGCAGGGCGGCCGTCGCGGCGGCGATCGCGCGGCCGGACACCACCAGGACCGCCCAGGGCAGTCCGAGCGCGGTGAGCGCGAGCAGCCCCGGCAGCGGGGCGGCTACGTCGACCACCAGCAGCAGCGCGGCGCCCAGCCCGGCGCCGGCGAGCAGCGCGGCGCGTACCGAATGGCGGTGCGGTACCCGCTGCACGACCGCGACGGTCGCGGCCGCGCCGACCACCGCGGCGGCGATCACCGCGGTCAGCACGCTGGTCAGGTCGACATCGAGACCCCGGGCGAGTCCCGCGGCGCCGAGCAGCGGCACCCCGGTCAGCAAGCCGCCGGCCGTACCCGCTCCCCAGCCCGCGCTGCGGGAACGCCATGCCCTCGCACCGTCGCGGGCGGTGCCCGGCGGAACGCTCCGGCGGGTGTTGTCATCGGGTCGCAAAGGACACGTCCTCCCCGCGGTAGGTGAAGCAGGCGCAGCCGCTGTCGTAGCCGAACGCCCGGTAGCCGTTCGAGGCGGCGAACCGGTCCGGGCCGAGCCGCCCGGAGAATCCGGTGGCCGGCTGGAACTGCGTGCCGAGCCTGCCCACGGCCGCCAGCCACCGGTGCGCGTTGAGGTTCGCGCCGAGGTCCTTCGCGCCGATCTGCAGCAGCAGGACCGCGTCGCAGTACGGGAAGGCCACGCGGGCGTTCTCTCGGGTGCCGAACGACTCCCCCGCTGCGGCGAAGATGCCCAGGCAGGCTCGTTCGGGGTCGGTGGCGGGGAAGGCGTACTCCCGGTCGGCGACGTCCTGGCTCGGGTTGAAGCCGATGCCCACCGCCCCGGTCAGTGCCTCGCGCGGAATGATGTCCGGGTTGCCGATCAGGAAGCTGGGATTGTCGTAGCTGGAGATGCCGTACCGGGCGGTGAAGCCCTGCGCGGAGGCGGAGGTGAGGAAGAAGGAGGCCAGCCGGGTCCCGCCGAGGAAGAAGACCCGCTCGACGCGCTTGGCCCGCAGGTCGACGGCGGCCTGGTTGAGCCCCGTGTTGAGGGTGCCCAGGTCGGTGGAGTCGATCCAGGCCACGGTCGGGGTGATTCGCCGCTGCTTCAGGTACGGCACCACGTGCTGCTCGTACATCGCGCGGTTGGCCGGTGCGTCGACCGCGACGATGCCCGCCTGCCGGGCACCGTCGAAGAAGCCCTGCGCGGCCAGCGCCGGCAGGTACGCGCGCACGAAGTCGTCGTACGCGGGATAGGCCGGGGCGAACAGGTATGGCGCGAGACGCTGGCTCGTCGCCTGGTCGATGGTGATCAGGGTGGCGTCGAGCACCAGGGTGTGCCGCTGTGCGTAGCAGGGGCGGGCGTTGGCCTGCAACTGGCCGGTGAGCACGACCGCGAACGCGCGGTCGTCCTGGGTGATCTGGTTGCAGAGCTTCTCCTCGGCGGCCGGTGAGTCGTCGCTCGCCTCGTAGTTGCGGAAGATCGCTCGCATCCGCCGGCCGGCGATGCCGCCGTTGGCGTTGACGTGGCTTTCCAGCGCCCGCATCTGGCGTACCGGGTCGCCGGCCGAGGCGGTGTTGAACCCGGTCAGGTTCGCCGTCTTGGTCAGGTCGGTGCCGACGAACACGACGGTGACCGCGTCGGCGGTGACGCCGGGCCCGACGCCGGTGCCGTCGGCGCCGCCCACTCCGGGCAGCACCGCGCCGCAGCCGACGAAGGCGAGCAGCGCGGCGACGGTGGCGACGGCCGCCCGTACCGTCAGGGCCCGGTCCCAGCCGGTGGTGTGGGTGCCAGGATCGCGGCTCATCGAGGGCTCCCGAGGTAGGTGTCGAGCGCGGCCAGATCGATCACGGCGGCGGCGCTCTGGTTGCCGGCGCGTGCTCCGGCCGGCGTGGCCGCGCCGGGGCGGGCGGCGAGCACCGCGTCGAGGGCGGTGAGGTCGATGACCGCGGTGCCGGCGGCCTCGGCGCCGGATCCGTTCGGCAGTCCGGCGTCGCCGAGCAGGTCCCGCAGCGCGGCGACGCTCAGGTGGGCGTTGGCCCGTCGACGTAGCCGGCCGGCGCCGGGAGCGTCGTCGAAGACGAGGTACGCCCCGAGCGAGCTGACCCGCACGACGGACGGCAGCAGCGTGCCGGCCGGGGCCGTCGCGGGCAGCGGCGGGCGGTCGCGGCGGTTGGCGATGCGCCGGGCGATGCCCACGACGATCAGCGTCCCGCCGAGCAGGTGCACCAGGAACAGGGCCCACGGGTACGTCCGGAGCGTCACCTCGGCCGGGCCGAACCCGCCCAGGTCGGCCTGCACGGTGTACCGGCCGAACGCGGCGAACGGGGTGGTGACGGGCACCCGGTAGGTGCGTGTCTCGCCCGGCCGGACGCCGCCGGCACCGGGTGTGCTGATCCGGTCGCCGCCGCCGTCCTTGCCGATCCGGACGTTGAGGGGCGGGTTGGGCAGCGGGTGCGGCCCAGGGTTGTGCACGGTGTAGACGAGGGTCCGGGTCGCGGCGGCGCCGAACAGGCTCCGCCAGCCCGGTCGGCCGGCGATCCTCGCCTCGACCAGGTCGAGGCGGACCGGGGCGGCCGAGACGGTGGGGGTCTTCCCCATGGGGTGCCCGGTGAGTTCCAGCGGCGCGTCGACCTGGCCGCGCGCGGTGCCGCCGACCAGCGTGGCGTGCACGACGCACGGGCAGGGTACCGGCGGGGTGCCGAGCACGAGTTGCACCGAGAAGGTGCCGTCCGGGCGCACCGGAACGGCCAGGGCGGCCCGTGTGTCGCAGGAGGCCGAACCGCCGATGGCGAGTTGCCCGCAGGTGACGAGCTGGACCAGTGCGCCGCCGGGCCAGCCGGTGCCGTTCACCCCGAGCCGGTCGCCCGGTGCCGCCGCCGGGGCTGCGAGGGTGAGTTCCTCGGCTGCCCACGCCGGCGCGGTGGGCAGTGCCAGCCCGATGACCAGCCCGCAGACGACGGCGATCAGGGTGCGTCCGATCCTCGTCATCCGGCCTCCGCATGCGCGCGGACGCGTCGGACACCCCGGGGGCGGGCCACCTGGGCGCGGCGGTGCCTGCGCCAGGCCACGACCGCGGCGGCGATCAGCGCGGCGAGTGCGGCGACGCCGGTCCAGGAGACGACGACGGTACGGGTGGTCCGCACCGTGAGCACGCCGCCGTCGGCCTTCGCCGTCACGGTGGCGGTGACGAGGTCGACCGGCCACAACCCGGTGAACCGGGTACGCATCCGCGACTCGGCGCCCGGAACCAGGTCGAGCTGTGGGGTGGCGCCACGCTGGTGGATCCGGTGTCCGAACATGCCGGAGGCGGTGACCGTGATGGTCGGGGCGAGGCGCAGGTTGCCGGTGTTGGCCAGGGTGTATTCCAGGGCACCGTCGACCGGCGTGGGCAGCCAGGGCGTCGGGTGGTCCAGATCCAGGTCGGTGAGGTTGAGGCCGGGCGTCTCCGGCCCGGCGATCCGCAGGTAGATGCGGGCGCCGACGGCCCGCTGCACCGCGACGGCGACGCCGTTGTGCTCGCTCCGACCGCCCGGGACGGACTCCATCGCGACGATGCCGCCGATGTGGTCGCCGGGACTGGCGTTCGTCGGGATCGTGATGGTGAACGGGATGTCGGCCTGCGCCTTGGGCGGTAGCACCACGGTGCCGGCGCCGACCACCGTCCACACCCCGATGTCCGACTGCTTCTCGGTGAGCTGGCGCAGCGCGAACCCGCCGTCGCGCGCGGTGTTGTAGGCATCCGCGCCGTACACGGTGAAGGTGCGCTCGGTGTCGGTGCGGTTGATCACCCGCACCGAGTCGGTGAGGGTCCGGCCGGGGGGTGACTCGAGGAAGAAGTAGAGCCGGGGGGTGGGCCCGGCGTTGGCCGGCGGGGTGGGCACGACGGCCCACTCGCCGTTGTCCGCCGCGACGGCCGGCCCGATCGGGACGACGGTCAGCGCGATGGCGGCGGCAGCGGCGGCGAGGACTGCCGCGCCGGTGCGGAGGCGGCGTGGCCAGAGGGGGTGACGCACGCGGTTCCACCCTTCGACTGGTTGGTGTGGGGGGCGGCCGGCTCGGCCGGCCGCCCCCCACCTCGAGGCGGTCCTCAGCTCAGGGTGAGGGTGAGGGTCGCGGCGTAGGTGCCGGCGAGTTGGTTCGCCGGCACGGAGAGGGTCAGCCCGGCTGAGGCGTCGAAGCTGCCGCCCGTACCGGTGGCGCTGGTCGGTGCGGAGCAGAGCGTCGCCGCGTCGACCGTGCCCGGGGTGCCGGCCACCGCGGTGACCGCGTTGGTCGCGCCGGCGGTGTCGACGCAGGCCGGTGTCCAGGACAGGTTGCTCTTGGCGATGGTTCCGCCCGGGGTGCCGGTGAAGTCGGTGACCGTGCCGACGAGGCTCCACCCGAAGGTGCTGCCCCGGTGGTCGGTCACCGTGACGGTCGACAGGTTGCCCGTCGCCGTCTGTACGCTTCCGCCGACGGTGACGCCGGAGAACGGGATGTTGCCGGTGCCGGGGGCGCGAGCCATCGACAGGTTTCCGGCGGTCACGGTCTCCGACAGGTTGTACGACAGGGTGCAGTTGCCGGTCGTGGCCGAGCCCGTCTTGGCGGTGCACGAGTCAGCCGATCCGGTCCAGGCGGAGATTGCGAACAGGGCGCCGGACTGCGCGCCGATGTACGCGGTGGTGCTGTCCGTGACGGTGAAGGTGGCGTTGACACCACCGGTGGCGCCGGCCGTGGCCGTCGTTGCCGGGTCGCTCGTCGCGGGCGGCGGCGGGGCGCCGGTGAGCGCCTTGTAACCGCCGATCGTGACGGTGCTGCCCGGGTTCCAGTTGGTGCCGGTGACCGTCACCACGGTGCCGGAGCCGCCACCGCTGGGGGTGATCGCGATGCTCGGCGAGCCGAGGATCGTGATCGGGACGGAGACCGTGTTGGTACCGTCCGAGACCGCCACGGTACGTGCTCCCGTGGTGGCGCCGCTGGGCACCGTGAGCGTGCCGGTGCCGGCGCCGGCGGCGTCGGTCGTGCCCGTGCCGGCGCCTTCGGCCGTTCCGGTGCCGTCGGCCGCGCGCAGTGTCGCGGTCAGGGCGGTGGACGGCGCGAGACCGGTCACCGCGTAGTTGATGACGTTGCCGGCCCGGGCAGCCCCGGTCACGGTCTGGCCGGTCACCGAGGTGACCGAGACCGTGCCGCCGAAGACGGTGAAGTTCTCCACGATGGAGGTCGGGACCGGTGCTGCCTTGTGGTCCCGGTCGCCCGCGGCGGAGCAGTACGTCTTGGCGATCGGGTTGTTGAGGATCACCCGGTTGACGGTGAGCGTCGCGGCTCCGGTCGCTCCGGCCACATAGGTGCCGGTGGCGGTGATCGGGCCGGTGGGGGTGTTGCCGGGGATCGGACCGGCGGGGTAGTTGGTCTGCTGGAGGGTGACCGGGCCGCTCTGCGAGCCACCCAGCGCCGCCTCCACGACGATCGGCACATCACCGGGGTTGATCGCGACCGGGCCGTTGTTCGGACCGGCCGCCGCGGTGAAGGTCACCGTCACGGTCTGCCCCGGGCTCGGCGTCGCCGGCGTCTGAGTGAGCCCGAACGAGTCGGCCCAGTTCGTCGGCGAGCTGCCGGTACCGGCGTCGTTGAAGTACAGCCGGCATCCCAGGTTGCCCGGGGTGGGGCCGTACGCCTGCGCGGGGGACACGCAGACCGCGGTCGCGGCGGCGGCCAACGCCGCCACGCCCACCGCTGTTGCCGTAGTTCTGAGCAATCCCATTGCGGTCCCGCTCTCCTTCCTGTGGGGAACGGTGCGCCCCTTGCTGCTGTTTCGCTAGTGGAAACAACAGTTTCCAAAATTGGATAGGTTCATAAAGGCAGCCAGCCAGCCCTCCTGTCAATAGCCGGACAGGCGATTTGACGCCGGCCGATGTGATCGACTCCGCGGACCACCAAAGCGCCGGCGGCGTGTTCCGCGACACGGCCTTGGCAGGGGGCCCGAGATGGGGCAGAGTATGGAAACGGCGTTTCCATAAGGAGGTCCAGGTGCGCTACGTGATCATCGGGTGCGGCAACGTCGGCATGGAGCTGGCCCGTCGTTGGGTCTCGGCCGGCCACCAGGTGATCGGCACCACCACCTCCCCTGAGCGGGTGCCCGAGCTGGCCCCCGTCTGCACCGAGGTGGCGATCCTCCGTGGCAGCGATCGTCCGGCCGTCGAGCGGGTCACCCGGGACGCCGACGCGGTCGTGCTCACCGTGAGCCCGCGCATCGCCCGAGCCTTCGACGCCGACCAGCGCATCGCCGAGTACGCCGACACGCTCACCGCGTCCGCGCGCACCGCCGCCGCCGCGCACCCCCGGGTGGTCTTCACCAGTTCGGTGTCGGTCTACGGTGCCGGCCAGGGCGCGCTGGTCGACGAGGCCACCCCGGTCACCGACGACCCGGACGCCTCACCCCGCAACTTCATCGCCGCCGAGGCCGCCGTGCTGGCCGCCCCGCGCGGCGCCGCGCTGCGGATCCCCGACGTGTACGGGCATCCGCGCGACCTCGACTATCCGACCCGGGTGAAGCTGGCCCACGAACTGCTCGGCGGCAGCGTGCCGTTCTCGGCCGAGGCCCTGCACTACCGCATCGACTACCGCGACGCCGCCGCCGCGCTGGACTTCGTGGTGACCCGCGACCTCACGGGCGTGTTCAACGCGGTACCGGACGCGGTCGTGCCGCAGACCAACCAGGCCGTCCTCGACGAGCTCTGCGCCGCCGGGGGCTGGCCCGCGCTGACCTACCGGGGTGAGATCAGAACCCCGTTCGTGCCGATCAGCTCCGGCAAGCTGCGCGCGGAGGGCTTCACCTTCGCGCACTGAACGCATCCGTTCACTGTGGACGTCAGGCCGGGACCGGCTCAGTTCGCGGTCCGCGCGAGGTGACGCCCGACCAGCCGGCCGAAGGCCATGGCCGGCGTCAGGCACATGCCGGAGCAGAACGCGTTGCCGTTGACAGCGGCGGAGCCGATCACCTCACCGACGGCGTACAGACCGGGGATCGTCGTGCCGTCCGCACGGCGTACCCGCAGCAGCTCGTCCACGTCCAGGCCGGCGAACGTGATCAGGGTGACCGGATGGTTCTCCAGCGCGTAGAACGGCGGCTCGACGATCGGCGCCGGCAGGTGCGTTCGGCCGAAGTCGACATCCCGGCCGTCGGCGACGAACCCGTTGTAGCGGGCCACCGTGGCCGACAGCCCCGCCGGGTCGATGCCGGCCAGCCCGGCGAGCTCCGCCAGCCCGGACGCCCGGTGCACGCCGCGCCGCCGGCCGCACTGGGCGTCCAGCTCGGCCGCGCTCCAGCCGTGCACCATCGGGTACGACTCGCGTAGGGCACGGGCGTCGAAGACCGTCCAGAAGGTCATCCGGTCCACAGTGGTCAGCAGCCGCTCCTTGCGGTCGATGCTGGGCTCGTCCTCGGCGATCCAGCGACCTCCGGCACGGTCGACGTAGATCTCCCAGGGCGGCCGCTCCGGCGCCACCAGGTGCGGCCGGTGCGCCCAGTCGACCCGAAGGTCGCCGTCGACCGGGGGCAGCCCGCCGAAGGTGGGGATGTAGCGGCCCAGGCCCTGCAGGCCGGCGCCGACCGACCGGCCCATGAGCAGGCCGTCGCCGGTCGAGGCGGGCGCCGCCGAGGTGGTCAGCGGCGCGCCCTCCAGCTCGGCGAACAACTCCGGCGCGTACCCGAATCCGCCGGTGGCTAGCACGACGGCGGGTGCCCGCCACCGCGCGCCGTCGGCGGTGGCCACCCCGACCACCGCGCCGCCCTCGGTCAGCAGCTCGGTGACGCGCACCTCGCAGCGCAGATCGATGCGGCCGGCGGCCCGATGCGCGTCGAGCATCGGTCGCAGCACGGCCAGAATGGCCGGACCGCCGGGGACGGTGGTGGCGTGGACGGTCCGCGGCGTGCGGTATGGCTCGTGCCCGTACACGATGCGGGGCGTACCCGGATCGACTGTGAGCCCGGCGGCGAGCAGCCACTCCAGTACCGCCGGCTGTTCGCGCAGCGTCAGCCGGGTCAGGTCGGCCCGGGCGGTGCCCCGACTGATCCGCCAGACGTCGTCGAAGTGCCGCTCGGGGTCGTCGCTGATGCCCCGCTCATCCTGCAGCGAGAAGCCGCCGGCGGACAGGTGCCCGCCGGAGTACGGCAGGGCGCCTCCAACGTCCGGCGCCTTCTCCAACAGCAGCACGGTGCCGCCCGCGTCGGCGGCGGCGATGGCACAGGCCAGGCCACCCGGCCCGGCGCCCACAACGATCGTGGTCGGCACATCCACCTCCGGCACTCCCGATGCGTTTCCGTGGAAGTGACAGTGTTTCCATAAAGTCGGACGCCGTCAAACGTCCGCGCATGCCCGCCGACGGGCGGAGGGCCGTTGGGCCGCCCAGCGATCGTTCCGAGCACCGCGGGGTGCGACCGGGGTTTTCAGTCCACCGGGTGGTTGGGGATCCTCGATCGGACGGCCAGGCCGTACAGGCAGACCAGCCCGGCCAGAATGCCGAACAGGACGAACGGGCCGGCGGGGCGCCAGTTGTCGTACAGGGTGCCACCGGCGGCGAACGCGATCATGATGCCGATACCGCCGCTGAGCGCGAACGTTCCGATGACCGAACCCCGGGTACGGCTGGGAGCCTGTTCGGCGATCAGCACCTGACTGGAGATGACGGCGCTGACCTGGCCGAGCCCGATCAGTGCGGCGACGGCGTAGCCGAGCGGGCTGAACGGGTCCCCGACGAAGATCGTGGCGGTGTAGCCGAGGGCTGCGGTCCCCAGAGAGATCAGCACCGCGTCGGTGCGGGACAGCCGGTCGGCGATGATGCCGATGGCCGGTGCCCCGATCAGCGCGATGCCGTTTGCCACTCCCAGCAACAGACCTGCCTTGGCCAGCGCCTCGGCCTCGCTGAGCCCCAGGTGCTGGGTGCCGTACTGCTGTGCCCAGAGGGTGAGGTAGGCGCCGACGAGCGCCAGGTCAGCTCGGGCGACGAAGGCGCTGAGGTAGGCGAAGGAGACGCCGGGGCGCCGGGTTTCGGCTACGCCCTCGCGCAGCAGCCTGGGGATCGGGATGTGCTCGGAGTGCGTTGTCGCCAGCCCGCCCCGGAGGGTGAGTCGCATAAGGATCGCGGTGAGCAGGGCCAGCCCGCCGACGACGAGGTAGGTCGCCCGCAGCGCGGCGACCGTGTCCATCCCGATGCCCTCGAAGATGTCGGGCAGTTTGATCAGCACGAAGAACGTGACGAGCGCGCCGAGACCGTTGCAGAAGCCGAGGATCCCGTTGGCCCTGCCGCGGGTGGTGTCCCGGACGTAGTCGGCGACCACGGCCGTGAGCATCACGGTGACCATCGCCACTCCGACGGCGGCGACACCCCGGGCCAGGTAGTAGGGCAGGACCGAGCCAAGGAACGGTGCCATGCCGACGCCGAGGCCGAGCAGAATGTAGCCGCCGACCACGATCGGGCGCCGTCCGAGGCGGTCGGACCAGGCACCGGCCAGGCCGACCGCCGCGATCAGGACGATTTCGCTGATCAGCCCAGCGGTGCCCACGATCGAACCCTGCTCCCCCTTGGGCACACCCAGGACGGAGGTGAGTAGTGCCGTCTGCGCGGCCGGGATGAACGTGAACGTCATGATCGACGTCAGCGCCAGCCAGTAGTACCCGCTGATGTTGGTCCGGGTCGTGCCCGGTGAGAGCTGAAGTGGGCCGAACCTGGTGGTCTGCTCGGCGGCCCCCGGCGGGGCGGCGGTGTCTTCCTGGCTGCGATGCACGCTGGCCCCCTGCCCTGTGACGGCATGAATGGAAACACTGTTTCCACACACTAGCGGGTCAGGGCCCGGACGTGACGGCGTCGGTATGGCGCATTTCTCGCCACCCGGTCTCGGTCCGGCGCCGTCGACCCGTTCCCGGTTGCGCGACCGGCGGGCTCAGGACGCCGACGACGCCGCAGGCGTGTGCGAACGGAAAGCGGGTCAACGGCCGGAAGCGGTTGGTGCGCCCCGCCCTGGGGGCAGCACGAGCCCGCGTCGCATCCGGCCGTCGCCGCCGGCTGGATCGCCGAGAGCCAGGCAGAACGCGGTTCGGGTCAGGTGGTGCCGCGGACGACGAGCGTCGTCGGCAACACGGTCGGCTTGGGCGGGTCGTCGCCGCCGTGCAGCATGGCCACCAGCGCCTCGGCGGCGGCCGTGCCGAAGCCGGGCTTGTTCTGGGCGACGGTGCTGAGCCCGGGCGGGATCAGCGCGGCCACCTCGATGTCGTCGAAGCCGACAATCGCAATGTCGTCGGGGATCCGTAGGCCGGCCGCCTGGGCCGCCCGCATCGCGCCGACAGCCATCTCGTCACCGGCGACGAACACTGCCGTAGGGCGGTCGTCGAGGGCGAGCAGCCGGTCCATCGCGGCGTGACCGCCGTCGAGATAGAAGTCTCCCTCGACGACGTGGCCGTCGGCGAGCGGCAGGCCGGCCCCGGCCAGCGCGGCCCGGAAGCCGACGAGCCGTTCGGCTCCCGGCCAGGTTCGCAGCGGGCCGGTGATGGTGGCGATGCGCCGGTGGCCGCGTTCGACGAGGTGGCGCACGGCGAGCGCCGCGCCGCCGGCATTGTCCGAGGTGATGTAGGTCGACGTCGGGCCGTCGACCCGCAGGTCGAGAGCGACGCACGGCACTTGGGCTTCGACGAGGGCGAGCACGGCCGGGTCCCGGGTGCCGTTGTCGATGATGACCGCGCCGTCGAGGTTGTGCTGGCGGACGGCGCGCACGTATCGCTGCCCGTCGTCGGGCCCCGCCGCGTCGTGGCCGGCGAGCATGAGCAGGTTCAGCCCGTGCGCGCTGAGCGCCGTCTTGAGCGCGACGAGGATCTCCTGCAGGAATGGGTGGCGCCACCCAGGGCGGCGATGGTCGGTGTCCCATACCAGGCCCACCATGTTGGATTTCTTCGTGGCGAGCGTCCGGGCCGACCCGTTCGGCAGGTAGCCGATCTCGGCGGCCAGGTCGAGGATGCGCTGGCGGGTATGCTGGCTGACGACCTCGGGGGTGTTGAAGACGCGGGACACGGTGGCGACGGACACGCCGGAGCGGCGCGCCAACTCCCTGATAGTGGTCAATGTGGTGCCTTCTCTGTAACCGGTTTCACGACCGTAGCGCCAGCGATGTCCGCCGGTCAACCCGCATCGACCGTTATCGTTTCGTGACTTGACACCCCCTAGCCGAACCCGTTCACACTTCCCAGGAAAGGCGCTCGCCGGCGGGTCACCCGCAACTCCGCCGGCATCCGATCTTCATCCAACTCCACCCACCCCCACCACCATCGCTTCGCCGACAATGTAACCGGTTTCAGGTAACCGGTTACATCGCACGAAAGGGTTCCCTGGCATGCACCCAAACCGACTGTTGCGACTGGCGGCGGCCACCCTGGCCGCCGGAGTACTGCTGACCGCGTGTGGCACCGGCACCGAGGGAGGCTCCGGCGGCGGCAACGAAAAGATCACCCTGAACGTCAACCTGTTCGGCAACTTCGGGTACCAGGACCTGTACGCCGAGTACCAGAAGTCGCACCCGAACATCACGATCCAGGAGCGCACGGCCGCCTACAACGACCATCATCGCGACCTGATCACCCACCTGGCCACCGGCTCCGGCGCGGGCGACATCGAGGGCGTCGACACGGGCTTCATCGCGCAGATGCGCGAGCGGGGCAACCTCTTCGTCGACCTGGGCAAGGACCGCCAGTCCGAGTACCTCGACTGGAAGTGGGCGGCGTCGCTGGCCAAGGACGGCAAGCAGGTCGGGTACGGCACCGACGTCGGCGGTCTGGCCATCTGCTATCGGCGTGACCTGTTCGAGAAGGCCGGCATGCCGTTCGACCGCGACCAGGTGTCGGCCGCCTGGGGCAGCGGCTGGGACCAGTACATCGAGTTCGGCAAGCGGTACGCGGCGAAGGCCCCGGCCGGCAGCGCCTTCTTCGATGGCGGAGGCCAACTGTTCAACGCCATCATCGGCCAGGCCCCGGTCGGGTACTACAACGAGGACAACGCCATCGTCGTGGGCACCAGCCCCGATGTCCGAAAGGCCTGGGACCTGACGGTGAAGGCGATCCAGAGCAACCTGTCGGCCAAGCTGATCGGCAGCTCGCAGGAGTGGAACAACGGCTTCGCGAAGGACCAGTTCGCCACCATCGCGTGTCCGGCCTGGATGATGACCAAGATCAAGGACCAGGCGAAGCACGCCGCCGGCAAGTGGGACGTGGCGAGCGTCCCGGGCGGCGGCGGCAACTGGGGCGGCTCGTACCTCACCGTTCCCAAGCAGGGCAAGCACATCGAGGAGGCCAAGAAGCTCGCGGCGTGGCTGACCGCCCCGGAACAGCAGGCCAAGGTGTTCACCGCGCGGGGCAACCTGCCGTCCATCCCGGCTCTGTACGACAAGCCCGACATTGCCCAGTACAAGGACGCCTTCTTCAACAACGCACCGGTGGGCCAGCTCTTCACCACCGCGGCGAAGCAGCTCAAGCCCCAGTACCAGGGCCCGCGAGCCGGAGATGTGCAGACCACCATCCGCGACGCCCTCGTCCGCATCGAACAGGGCAAGCAAAGCTCCGACGAGTCCTGGAAGCAGATGGTCAGCGACGTCGAGCGCCTCGCCAAGTAACTCGACCCGCGCCGCCGGCGGTCGCCCCTGACCGCCGGCGGCGCCCGGCGACGAAGGATCGACGATGGCCACCTACCTCCACCAGGCCCGGCGGGCCGGCCTGAGCCGGCTCGACACCAAGGGCTCGCCCTACCTCTACATCCTGCCGTTCTTCCTGCTGTTCGGCGCGTTCGGGCTGTTCCCGCTGCTGTACACGGCGTACGTCTCGTTCAATGACTGGGACCTGCTCGACTCCGGGTCGCACCGCTGGGTCGGCCTCGCGAACTACCGCGAGATGCTGCAGGACGCGTACTTCTGGAACGCCCTGGGCAACACACTCAGCATCTGGGTGCTGTCCACCGTGCCGCAACTGCTCGCCGCGCTCTGGATCGCCCACCTGCTCAACCACCGGCTGCGGGCCCGCACCGCGCTACGGATGGGCGTGCTGCTGCCCAACGTCACCTCGATCGTGGCGGTGACGATCGTCTTCACCCAGCTTTTCGGCCGCGACTTCGGCATGGTCAACTGGGCGCTCGGCCTCGTCGGCATCGGCCCGATCGACTGGCAGGCCAACACCTGGAGCTCCCACCTGGCCATCTCGTTCATCGTCGCCTGGCGGTGGACCGGCTACAACGCCCTCATCTACCTCGCCTCGATGCAGGCGATTCCGCACCACCTGTACGAGGCCGCCGACCTCGACGGCGCGTCGCAGGCTCAGCAGTTCAGGCGGATCACCGTCCCGATGCTGCGGCCGACGATCATCTTCACCACGGTGATCTCGACGATCGGCGGCCTGCAGATCATGGCCGAACCCCTGCTGTTCGCCAGCTCCCAGACGCCCACCGGCGGCTCCGACCGGCAGTTCCAGACCGTCGCCCTGTTCATGTACGAGCAGGGGTTCCGGGAGTTCCGCTTCGGCTACGCCTCGGCGGTCGCCTGGACGCTCTGTCTGGTCATCGCCATCTTCGCGATCATCAACTTCCTGCTCACCCGGCGCATCGCCAAGGACGAGGACTGAGGAGAACGCCGTGACCACCCTCGCGGACCCCATTCAGACCGGCACCACACCCTCGCCGCCGCCACGCCGGTCCCACCGGCGCCGGAGCTTCGGGTACCCACGCAAGGGCTCGGTCTGGAGCTACGGCGCCCTGCTGGCGGTCGTGGCCGGGTCGGTCTTCCCGCTCTACTGGTCCATCGTCGTGTCCTCGCAGACCAGCGACGCCGTCACGAAGGTGCCGCCGGCCCTGGTGCCCGGCGGGCACCTCTTCGACAACATCGCGCGCGTGTTCGACACGACCGACTTCGGCCGAGCCCTGGTGAACTCCTTCATCGTCAGCGGCTCGATCACCGTCTCCGTGGTGTTCTTCTCGACCCTTGCCGGGTTCGCCTTCGCCAAACTGCGGTTCCGAGGCCGAAAGGCGCTTCTCGTCGTGGCCATCGCGACCTCGATGGTGCCGCACCAGCTCGGCATCATCCCGCTGTACATCCTGATGGCCGACCTCGGCTGGACCGGGCGCCTCACCGCCGTGATCGTGCCCGGGCTGGTAACCGCGTTCGGCGTCTTCTTCATGACCCAGTACCTCGGCCGCGCCGTACCCGACGAACTGCTGGAGGCCGGCCGCGTCGACGGGTCCAGCACGTTCGGCCTGTACTGGCACATCGTCCTGCCGGCGGCCCGCCCCGCCGCGGCGGTGCTCGGGCTGTTCACCTTCATGCAGGCGTGGAACGACTTCTTCTGGCCGCTGGTCGTGCTGCAGGACAACGCGACCGTGCAGGTGGCGCTCTCCGCACTGGCCAGCGGCTACACCACCGACTACACCCTGACGCTGACCGGCACGCTGCTCGCCACGCTGCCGATCCTCGTCGTCTTCATGCTCCTCGGCCGGCAACTCGTCGACGGCATCATGCAGGGGGCGGTGAAGGGATGACCACCACATCCGAAGGCGCCGCCGCGGCCGCAACCCGGCCGGACCTGCCCGAGCTGCCGGACCTGCCGGACCTGCCGGCCGGCTTCAGCTGGGGCGCGGCCACCGCGGCGTACCAGATCGAGGGGGCGGTCGACGAGGACGGCCGCGGGCCGTCGATCTGGGACACCTTCTGCCGCCGCCCCGGTGCCGTCGACGACGGCACCTCCGGCTCGGTCGCCTGTGACAGCTACCACCGCTGGCGGGAGGACGTGGACCTGCTGGCCGGCCTCGGCGTGGACGCCTACCGTTTCTCGGTCGCCTGGCCACGGGTCATGCCGGCCGGGCGGGGCGCGGTGAACCGGCGAGGCCTCGACTACTACGACCGGCTCGTCGACGCCCTCTGCGGGCACGGCATCCGGCCGTTCGTCACGCTGTACCACTGGGATCTGCCCCAGGCGCTCGAGGACGAGGGTGGCTGGCGGGTACGGGACACCGCCGAGTGGTTCGCCGAGTACGCCGCCGCGGTGGCGGGCGTCCTCGGTGACCGGGTCCAGGACTGGATCACGCTGAACGAGCCGTACTGCTCGTCGATGGTCGGCTACGCGGAGGGCCGGCACGCGCCCGGCACCGCCGAAGGACATGGTGCCCTGGCCGCCGCCCACCACCTGCTGCTCGGGCACGGCAGGGCGGTCGCCGCAGTCCGGTCCGCCGCCGGCCCGCGGTCGCGCGTCGGCATCACGCTCAACCTCTCCCCCGCCGTGCCGGCCAGCGATACCGAGGCCGACCGAGCGGCGGCGGATCGGCAGGACCTCATGCTCAACCGGCAGTTCACGGATCCGGTGCTGGGCGGCGCGTACCCGTCCGGGTTCGAGCGGCTCTACGCCGGGGTGAGCGATCTGTCGTTCCGCCGGGACGGTGACCTGGCGGTGATCTCCACGCCGCTGGACTTCCTCGGTGTCAACTACTACTACCGGGTGCACGTCGCCGACGCCCCGTACGAGCAGCCCGACCCGGCGCTGCGCAGCGCGTTCGACATCGGGGTCCGGCAGCTACGGCCGGACGGGTTGCCCACCACCGACCTGGGCTGGCCGGTGGAGCCGCAAGGGCTGTTCGACACCCTGACCGGGCTCGCGGACCGTTACCCGGGCCTGCCTGCCGTGTACGTGACGGAGAACGGCTGCGCCGACCTGCGGGACGGACCCGAGCCGGACCCGGAACGGATCTCGTTCGTGGCCGGGCACCTGGCGGCGGCGGCCCGTGCGGCCGCCGTTGACGACCGGCTCGATCTGCGGGGGTACTTCTACTGGTCGCTCATCGACAACTTCGAGTGGGCCCGCGGGTACGGGCCCCGCTTCGGTCTGGCCCACGTCGACTACGGCACCGGATCCCGTACGCCCAAGGCCAGCTACCACTGGCTGCGTGACCGCTTGCGGGCGTGGCGGGAACGCACCTCCACCTGAAGCGCCGCCCGCGGCTCGTGGCCGGAACAAGCTCTTCGATCATGAAGGCGGGGCGTGGGCGCCGGGCTCGCCTGGCCGGGCGTCAAGGGCCAGCCTCAGCGCCGCCTCGACCGGATAGACCGGGCAGTACAGCGGAGTGTCCGTGGCCGGCGGGACCGCGTCCTTCGCCTCGAACGCCTTGCGGGCCCGGCCGAGGTCCGCGAGCAGGTCGGCCACTGACGGTTCCTTCTTCGGCTCCGGGGACGCCGCCTCGACAGGTGCCTCCGTCTTCGGCGCCGTGATCGAGACGCCGAGCGCCGCCGCGGCGGCGTTGAGCCCGTCCTTCGGCATCGCGGCGGCCAGCGCCGAGAGGCGGCCGACGGCCTGGTCGGCGTACGCGGCGTCGACCGGCACCGCCGGCAGCTCGAACCGGGTTCCGGTCTGAGCGCCGAACGGGGCGTCGCGGAACACCCGGTCGCGGTTCTCGGCGTCGACGAGCACGTGGCGGCCGTCGTGGAGGTCGGCGTACAGGTTGGCGGCGAGCACGTTCCCGTCGAGCAGCAGGTTCTGGTCGGGCACGGTCGCGCGGACGGCGATGCTGTCGGCGAAGGCGAGCACGTTGGCCTCGACCCGCATGACACCCCGGCCGGAGATGTCCAGCAGGCAGCCGGTCGTGGACTGCCCGGTCGAGGCCCGGCCGGTGGGGTCGGCGGCGAACAGGACCGTGTTGCCGCGGATGGTCCAGGGGCCCGCGCCGGGTGCCTGGATACGGACGGCGGTGCCGCTCGTGTTGACGACCACGTTGTTCTCGAACGTCCCGTACGCCGCACTGAGCTGCACGGCGCAGTACGCCGCGTTGGCGAAGACGCAGTTGCGCACGGTGATGCCGCCGCTGCCGCCGCGCAGGTCGAGCAGCGCCGCCGACTGGGAATGGCCCGCGTCGAGGGCGCCGCTGTCGGCGTACGCGTTGTAGGTCGCCCCGTCGAACATGAACCCGTCAAGGATGAGGCCCTCCCCCGAGTCCTCGCCGGTGAGCACCGGATCGCCGAAGATGCCCTTCGCCTTGGTCTCCGGAGTGAGCACGAAGCGCACGGGGTGTCGCCAGGGGTCGCGCGCGGCGAACTCGGCGTCCCACCCGCCCAGCAGCGTCAGGTTGCGTACGGGGATGCGCCACGTGCCCGACCGCAGGCGGCCCGTGTACTCACCTGCGGCGACGAGGATGCGGTCGCCCTCGGCGGCCTTCTCGAGGGCCTGGAACGGGTCGCGGAACGGCGCCTCGCGGCTGCCGTCCCCGCCGGAGGATCCGGCCCGCACGAACCAGTCGCGGCCGGCCGGCCGGGGCGGCTCGGGGGCCGTGACGTCGAGCACGGGCGCGAGGGAGTCGAGGACGATGGTGGCGCTCTGACGCCCGCCGGGGGGCGTGAGGCGATACGTGCCGCGGAGCAGGTACGTGGACTCGACGTCGAGGCCGCGCGAGTACCGTACGGCCTCCTCAGTCTGGTGATGGACGAGGCCGTAGCGCGGGGCGAGCGCCCACCACGGGCTGTTGTCGGTGCCGGGCTCGTAGACGGCGACGCCGATGTGCGTCTCCGCGAGCTCGGGGAGGATCTGCGTGTTCTGGTCGAAGCCGACCCCGGCCCGCACCTGCACCGGGGCTCCGGCGAGCGCCGGGTCGGCCTCGTAGAGCCGCGCCCAGTCGACGGCCTGGTACGCCGGACCGGCCGGGAGCTCGGTGAACGGCTCCGGCGCCGCCAGGTCGGCGGGGTGCGCGCCCGGCGCCGCGCCGACCGCGAGGGCGAGCACCTCGGCCGGGGCGAGCCGGCGCATGACGGGCCGCTGAACATCACTGTCTGATGTGGACGACAGCTCGCCGAGGCCGGCCGATTTCCGCAGCGCGTTGAGGGCGGCGATCGGCGGGCGCTCGTACGTGACGGCGACGTCCACCGTGTACGCCTCGAGCCACGCCGCCGGGAGCCCGGTCAGCTGTGGGTCGCCGACGGTGTTGCCGGCCGCCGAGCGCAGGCCGACGTCCTCGAGCTCCGCGGCGTACTCCTCGGTGAGCTCGGCCTCCGCGCCCGACACCCGGCTGCGCACGATGTCGCGCGGCGTGGCGAAGAACAGGTTGCGGTCGATGGCGATCTGCCCGACGTCGCGCAGGCAGGCGACGGCCGCGTTGCCGCAGCCGACGAACACGTTGTCGGCGATCGCGGCAGCACCGTTGACCCGTACGCCGACGGCCCGGTCGGCGCCGGAGCCGCGCGGCGGGTCGGAGTCGTCGTGGGCGAAGGCGAAGGTGTTGCGGCTGACCGCGGCCGGGGTCTCGGGGGCGCCGTCGCGGACGGTGAGCAGGCTGAGGCCGACGCAGTTGACGACGATGTTGTTCTCGAAGACCACGGAGTCGCCGCCGAGCTCGACGGCGCCGGAGCTGCCGTTGGCGAAGCAGCAGTCGCGGACGGTGATGCGCTCGCCGCGCAGGCTCACCAGCGGGCCGTCCCCGTAGGAGGCGCGCTGCAGGCCGCCCTGCTCGTCGTAGTCGTCGCGCCCGGCCCCGTCGAAGAACAGCCCGTCCAGGACGAGGCCGTCGTGGCCGCCGATGCCCTGGAGCATGTTCGGCTCGTTCGGGACGCGCAGGCCGGTCTTTGCCGCGAAGACCGTCGGTGTCTGCCAGGGGGTACGGCGGGCGAAGTCGGGGCTGTATCCGCCGAGCAGGGTCAGCTCGGGGGTGTCGACGACCCACGAGGAGCGCTCGCCGCGCCCGGTATAGGTACCCGCCGCGATGTGGATGCGGTCGCCGGGCGCAGCCTGCCGCAGCGCGAGCCACGGGTCGTGGAACGGTCGGGCCCGGGTGCCGTCGCCGACCGGGCCGCCCGCCGCGACGAAGAGGTCGGTCATGACTTCTTCACCTCGTCGTCGGCTTCCTCCGTCTTGTCCGCGAGCAGCTTGAAGCCCACCTTGACCGCGTCTCTGACCTGTGCGAACGCGGCGAGGCCCGTCTGCTTGTAGGGTCCCTCGGCCAGGTCCTTGACGTATTCCTCCTCGGTCGCCAGCAGCGACTCCAGGGATTCCGAGGCCTTCTCCAGCTCCTCGTTGAACTTCGCCAGCGTGCCCGGATCATCGGTCAGCTGGGCGAAGGCGTTGGTGCTCTCCTCCACGAGCGTGGGGAAGAGCTCGTCGTAGAGCTTGCTGGACTGCTCCTTGGCCGCCTCGGCCCGCGTGTCGAGCCCTCGGTCGAGGACGTTCTCCTTCATCCAGTCCCAGTCGGTGGCCCGGTAGTCGCCGGACGCGCCGATGCCGCGCCAGTTCGCCGCCGCCTCGGCGCCGCGGGCGAATAGCTTGTCGATCCAGTCCTCGTCGAGCTGTTCGCGGGCCGCGGTCAGCAGCTTGATGTTGTCGACCACCGTCTGCTTCGCGGCACGCTTCTGCTTGGCCGCCATGAGGTTCTCCGCGGTGAGCTTCTCGAAGTTCTTGATCGCCTCGTTGGCGGCTTCCTTGGACGACGGGTCCTTCATGAAGAGGACGATCAGGCGGGCGCCCGAGGTCGGGAGGTATTTGACGAGCAGGCTCTTGACCGTGTCCTGGATGGAGCCGAAGTTCTTGAGGAGCAGCTGCTCGACGATCGCGTCGTTGCTGCGCGCGTTCTTGAGGTCCTCCTCGCACTTCTTGATGAGCGCGAGGTCGGCCTCCAGGACCTTGCTCATCAGCGTGGCGACCTCGGGGACGTCGAGCCGGGCGACCTGCGCCCAGATCTTGCGCTCCCCGGCGAGGAAGTCACGCGGGCCGACCGCGGTCCACCGTTCGTCGACGGACATCGCGTTGGCCTGGCTGTCCTCCAGCACCGACCGGATGTCCGATTCGAGGCGCTCCATCAGCGCCTCGGCCTGCTCGCAGTTGGTCTCCCACCGGTCGGTCAGGCCGTCATAGCCCGGTTGCTCCAGCTTGGAGAGCATCTCCTCGAACAGCTTCTCCCGATCGGTGTCGAAGCGTTCCAGCAGATCCAAGACCTTGTCGAGGATGTCCTCCTCGAACCCCGTGGCGCGCATCCGCTGCTCAACGAGCTCGCGGGCGTCATCGACATCTTCCACAAATTTCAGCGTAGGAGCCCTCGGTCACCCGAGGCAGTCGTGAACCCGATCCCTGCCAGATCAAGGATCCGACCTATGCCGCCGCTCGGTGAGTCGATTGTCAGTAAATGGCTAGCCCAAACCCAGGCCGAACGGACCCGAGCCGAATCCGAGCTGCACGCCGGGAGCTCCGCCGCACCACGCCGGATGACCCCGGCAGAGATCACCACGCTGTTCGGGGCCCTTGGGAACATCGTCACCGCGCTCCGCGACGCGGACCCCGCCGACAAAGCCGAGGTCTACCGCCAGCTCGGCCTGCGGCTGACATACCACCCTGAAGCGCGAACGGTGCACGCTGAAACCGATCTCAGCGCACACCGTGGGCCTATGGGTCGTGTCCGAGGATCGACACGAACCGATGCCCACCTCGGATTGCGCGTTGTTGGCGCCATCCCCATCGGTTGACGATCACCCTACCCGGACTGTGTGGGTTCCCGGGCCCCCGGGCCGCTAACGGGGACCCGTCCAGTACAGCGTCGAGGGCTGACCCGAGGTTTGGGCCAGCCCTCGACCTTGAATCGGGTCATCTGGATTCGAACCGACAACCCCTTGTAACGGAAGTAGCCGAAGTGGGCTTGTCATTCCTTGCCTGAGGTGGTCGTTGAGCTGCAAGGACGTAAATGAGCCCTCACCGGCTCGGCGGCCCACACCGTCTCAGTGACTGTCGATGCGCCGGTCCACGCAGCCTGGGCACCCCCATTAGCGCACAAAGTCGTTGAAGTCCGGCATGTGTCTCCCGCGAGAGAGCGAAGGCCGCCAGCCACTGACCTTCATCGCCCAGCGGTCACCCGATGCCGTTCGGTCCGGGTTGTGGTCGACCTCGACAGGCCAGCCTTGTCCGGCCGCCACCTCGCGGACCCGGCGGTACATCCGGTCGGCGACGCCACTCTTGCGGAACTCCTTGCGCGTGTCGACGCGCTTGATCTCCCCCACCGTCAGCCCGGCTTCAAGGCCGTCGAGGCGCCCGCCTGGCCGGATGATCGTCCAGGCTAGGTGACCGATCCAGGCGAGACTATTGGCCGCAAGCGCCACAACGACCGCGCTGCCCTCGCGGTGAAACACGACGTGCACCTCCCCCGCCTCGGCACTTGCGTCAACTAGATCGACGATCGGACCAGGTTGCCGCATGCTGATGGCGTCGGCATCCTGCAACGAGCACACTTGGTCCTCGCTGTCTGGGATCGCCAGCCCCGTCCAGGCGTCGACGCCGACCAGTTCCCGCGCGGCCCGGCACAGAGCAACGCCGACGCCGCGCTCCGTCTTGTCTTTGCGGACTTGGGTGTCCTTGACCTCGCCGACCTGATCGCTAGAGCCAGTAGTCCAAGTGATGTGCCCGATGACGGTCAGCACGTCCGGGTCGAGGCCGAGGATGGTCGAGAGTCGGCCACGCCGGATCAGCACGACGAGCAGCTTGGCCCGGCCAGCATGACCGATGACCTCCCAGGGCTCGCCGTCGATGACCACTACCGGCGTGGTCGATTCCTCGGTTGTCATAGTGGTTGTCCTTCGATCTTCGGGACAAGCAGCGTGCCGCAGCTTAAGAAACCGCCGGTAGATGTCGCGTTAGAGTGGCTTCCGAGCCGTTCGATGGCGGTACCCGCGAAGTCCTGAGCGCCTCCACTGGCACTAGCCACCAGATCATCAGCCCGGCGGCTGGGCAGACCGAGAGCACCGCTAGAGGAGAGTACGCACTCAGAGTCAGGGCAGCGGATCCGGGTGCCGCTCTATTGGGCGACAGCGGAGGCTCGACCACGGCGATGAGGCGTCTTCTGGTCGCCCATGACATTATCTCAGCGTTCGACCCGATCACCCGGTCACGGACGACAGCCAACGTTTGAGATGCCGCGGGTAGAGCGGGGTGGACGCAAGGCGGTCACCCCGCAATCGGCAGTACGTGCGGACAAGGCTTCGGACCTGCTGCAGAATCGCATCCGCTGCTACCGAGCAGGCCATCACCTGGTGACTGACCCAGCCTCGCAGTCAGACCAGATCGCCGGGGAAAGGGCGTTCCGCCTCGCCGCGCCAACCGGGCTCGACCCAGGGGCCGTCGTACAGACCCTCGGCCGAAAGGGACAGGGCTGGCACCGTCAAGCCGTCCCGGTACAGTCTCACAACCTGTTGGGCGAGACGCCACACGACTGCCTGGTAGGCGGCGTCCTGCCGCCTGAGCAGGCTATAGAGGCCGTCCTGCTGATATGACGACACCGTCTCCGGGTCAGGCAGGCTGGTCGGGGTGAACCAGCTGGTGCGACGTAGCGCAGCGGGAATCTCCACAGGCTCGACGGGTGCCCACAGGACCGGAAGGATGCTGGTCGTCGTGGGCATCCCAGCCGTCCGGAGCTCCCGCGGCCGGCGGGCGAACGTGTTCCATTCGATTCTGCAGAAAGGACTACGCAGCAGAGCAGGCGAGACCAGTGGCACGAACACCTGGCAGGTAGCCAGGGCGGCGAGGGTTTCGTCGGTCCAGCGTGACTCGCCCGAGAGTGGCGTGTCCATGAATCCGGCGGTCTGGGAGTGCAACGGACCGATGAGCTCGCTGACGTGTATGCAGAGATCATCGAAGAGTCGTAGGATTTGTTCGTTCACAAGGCGGTCTCTGCGCTCGCGACCCATGCCCGGGGCGTAGCTGAGGTAGAACACCGGTGCTGGCTGGTCGGCTCCGCCGCCTGCGGGCCTCCGCTCGTCGCGGTTGCGAACAATGGCCCGTCCCCCTAGGGCTGGGGCTCGCGCGAGGAGGATCTGTCCCGTGCCGGTCGCATACCACAGCGGCCGCTGACGTGGCTGCTGTTGCTGTTTTGTCAGTAGCCGGTTCACGTACTGGTACAGGTCGGCGACTGAGATCGCTCCGTCTCCGTCGACGTCGCCCTTCGGATCGGTCAGCCCTTCGATCGCCGCACTGACGAACAGGGATCCGTTCTGGTTCTCCATCGCAATCTCGGTCGGACCGGTCGAGGCGATGAGCACGCGCGTACCTGCTCCTCTCACTTCACGTCGAAGCTCGTCCGTCTTGTCCCATACGCCCTTGCACTCCTCGGCGAAGAGGCCGGCGTGGCTGCAGTCGACAAGAATGACCACTTGGCGTGCTGGGGCCTCGGCGACCAGTCTGGCGAGGAAAGTAGCCGACAGCGTGTATACGTAGTCCGTTCTCCTGACCCCAGGGTGAGCCGGGTCTGCCGGCACTCGCCGGGTCTCCACAGTGCCGAACTGCAGGCGACCGTAACGGTCGACGATGCCGTGGCTTCCGAGGTAGAGCAGCAGCGTTTCGTCGGGTCGACTGTCGGCGACGAACGCTTCCAACCTGGCCCGGAGGCCGCCGAGCGGTTCGTTCAGCGACACCTGGACGCTGAAACCGGCGGACGGCTCGCCCAGTACGCCGGCGAGCCGGGTCAGGTCCGGCGCCGCCATGCGCAGGTTCGGGAGGCTGTCATCGTCAAATCGGTCAGTGGCGATCAGCAGAGCAGTCCGCCGGTTGCCGTCCGGGGTGCCGCTGGACGGGGTAGGGTCGGCGCGCCTCGGATCGGCCAGACCGAGCCGGGCAGCGGCGAGGGGATGGACTGCGGTGACGATGTCCGTGGACGCCTCGACGGGGCCTTCCGCGACGGCGGCGAGTCCGGCGAACGTCCGGCCGGCCTGCCCGGCGTGCCCCCCGAGGTAGCGCCCCACAGCCGCCAGCACGGCGTCGGCCTCGGTGCGCCGCAGTTGGTGGAGCAGACGGTCACGGACACCTGGCCGGAACTCGTACTCCTCCGCGCCGGTGTGGAGGAGCAGCCCGCCGAGCATGATCTCGGCGAGCGCGGACGTCCGAGCGGTCGGGACGAGAACGTGCTGCACCAGACGCATCACCGGCAGCGTCAGGGGTACCGCCGACAGACACACCGCCAGCTGGTAGGCGGCCGGGGAGGCGCCGGCCCGGAAACGGCGTAGTTCGTCGCCCGGCTCGGCGGGATGGAAGAGTCCCCGCTCCGCAGCCGGTTGTGCGGGTTCCACCGCCACCGCTAGGGCCAGTCCGGAGACCCCGCCCCCGATCAGCTGCGCCCAGGAGAGAAGGGCCGCGGGTTCCACACCGAGCACGGGTACGACCGACGCGCACGGCCCGTGGTGCGGACGGCGTCGCAGGACGGCGCGCAGCTGACTGTTCGGCGCACCGGGCCGACTGGTGTGCAGCACGGCGGCCCGCGTAGGCAGGCCGGTGCGGTGCCACAGCTCCTCGGGCAGCACCTGCACCACGGCGAGTGGGCCGGCGCGAAACCAGTCGTGCAAGGTGGCACTTGCGGCGCCGTCGTGCCACGGCTTCGCCGCGCCGTCGGTGACCACGAGGACGATCCGCCGTCCTGAGCTGTCGATGAGCTCCCGAGGGCTGCGTGGCGGCGCGGACGGGTTCGCCGCGACGTGACAGCCCTGCTCGTTCAGGGTGAGGTGCCACCGACGGACGTCCCGGAAGGCCCCGGTGCGGTGCAGCGTCTCCTCAAGCTCGGCGACGTCGGTACGCCACAGTTGCATAGTGGGTGATGCGTCGACAACGAGTGCCACGTCGAGCCATCGTTCCCGGGCGGGGCGTTGCACGACCGACCAGATGCCGGTGCTGGCGATGACCTCGACGGTGGCCGCCTCGTCGAGCACTTGGTGGCGGCGGGACGCGGCACGGCGGCGAAACGGCCGCAGCGCTTTCTGCAGCTCCCGGGGGCCCGTGAGGCCGGGTGCCGCGGGCAGCGCGACCGGATGTCCGGTCGTCGGTGGTCCGGTGGCCGTCGCCCGGACCACTCCGAGGGGGACGAGGCCCGGCGGCGGCTCGGGGTGCGGGGCCGACGCCGGCCCGTCCGGGGTCTCCTGCCGTCCGACCGGGGCGGGGACCGTGGACACCGGCGCCGACGGGGGCGGAGGCGGGGGCACCTGCCGCGCCAGCCACACCGCCTCGGCCAGCTCCCGCGCCGTCGGCGCGATTCCGGCCTCGCTCAGCGCCCGGATCAGCGCCGTGAGAGACATCCTGGGTCAGCCGGTCGGGTTGAGGTGTCGAAGGACAAGTTCGGCGAGCCCGTACCGGTCGGTGACACCGGTCTGCTCGGCGTTCATAGTCAGAAAGATGGCGTTGAGCAGCTGGTCGGTGGCCAGTTCCCCGACCGCACGTCGTTCGAGGAAGCGCTGGATGAGGTCGGCGTTCGCCGCCAGCGCCTCGTCTCCCAGATGCGCCCGGACGATCGCCTCGAGCCTTTCGGCGTCGGGTTCGGCGATGTCGAGCCGGACGCATCGCCGCAGGAACGCCGGTGGGAACTCCCGTTCGCCGTTGCTGGTCATGATCACGATGGGGAACGCATGGCAGCGGACCAGCCCGCGTTCCACCCGCACCGGGGTGGTGGCCTGTTCGACGCCGACCTCCACGCCCGCCACGGTGTCGGCGATGCGGACCAGTTCGGGGATCCGGTACTCCCCCTCCTCGAGCACGTTGAGCAGGTCGTTGGGCAGGTCCATGTCGCTCTTGTCGACCTCGTCGATGAGCAGCACCCGTGGCGCCTCGGTCGGCAACAGGGCGGTGCCCAGCGGTCCCAGTTGGAGGTATCGACCGATGTCGGCGGCCGGGCGCTGTTGCGAGGAGAGGTTGGCGTCCTGGAGGCGGGCGATAGCGTCGTAGCGATACAGGCCGTCCTGCAACGTGGTGCGGCTGGTGACCGGCCAGCGTAGGACCGGGCCGAGCCCCAGCTCGTGGGCGATCGCGTACGCCAGGGTGGACTTGCCCGTGCCGGGGCGGCCAGTGACCAGCAACGGCCGACGAAGCATGATCGCGACGTTGACCAGCTCTACCTCGCGCGCGTCAGCCCGGTAGGTGACGGCCCGCTCGACGGCGTTGGGTCGACTGCCGTCGCCGTCGTCTTCGGTGGTGTAGGTGACGAGAGGGCCGCCATCGAACTGCCGCCACGGAGGTGGGTCCGGCAACGTCCACGGGTGCGGGTCGCCGTCTCCCTTGAAAATCACCATCTAGGGCGTGCCTCCTCGTCGGTGCGGTCTTCGGGCTCCAGCACGGGAGCCAGCGGCTCGGCGCGGCCGGGGTCGTCCCAGAGCAGTACGGTTCCGCGACAGTGGAGATCGCTCTGACTGGGTTGGTGGCCCGCCGTCCGATTGCGGAGCAGTCGTACCCGTTCAGGAAGGCCGGCCGTGGTGGTGAGGCTTCCGGTGATCGCCTCGCGGAACTGCCACCCCGAGCAGTCCGCCACGACGGCACCCGTGTCGTGTTCCGCGCAGGTGTCGCGTCGCCACACCGCGACCGGCACCCCGGCGTCCAGCGCGACGCGTAGCAGTTCTTCGACGGAGCCTCCGGAACTTGGGCGTCGGGTGAGCGCGACCACGGTGACCTCGGGTCGCTGTTCGAGCTCGGCGGAGAATTCCTGTGCGGTAAGGCCCTCCGTGCAAACGATCCAGCGGACGTCGCCGTCCACCGTCATCAGTTGTTGCCAGCGTCGGAGCCAGTCGTGTCGCACCTCGGGGTCGACGGACCGGTCGTAGTCGCGGAGCACCACCCGGTACTTGCGGCCCAGATTCGTGTAGGGCTTCGTCGGGACCAACTCGTCGAAGGGCTCGTCGAACAGCGTGATGGGGAGGACGAATTCGATCGACGCCGCGCCGCCGAGCCAGCACAGCGCGTCCCTGAGGCGCTCCCGGGCTACCTCTCTAACCTGGGCGAGGGTGTGCCGGGGCTCCTCGTCGGAATAGAGGCGGCGGGGCTCGCGGACCGGGTCGTCGTGCACTGTCATCGTCAGCCGGTAACGATCGACCCTGGCGTAGCCGGGGACGATCTGCAGTGAGATGACCCCGCGCGGTGCGGCGGCCGCCGCCCGGTTCCCGGCTCTCCATGCCCTCAGCACGTCCAGCCGGTTCAGCCGGGTGGCCAGCACGGTGGTCCAGTCGCGCAGCTCCCGGCCCGGTCCGGTGCCGTCGTGCAGGTGGCTGAGTTCGTGCGCCATTCGCAGCAGAGGCAGTAGCCGGTCCGGGTCTCCCGCCGGGACGTCCCACAGTGTCGCTGCGACGTCGCGTAGAGCGAGTAGCGGTTTGACGGGAGGGCGCCCGTCGTCCGCGCAGGTGGCGAAGAGCCGCTGCAACGTCACCGGGTCAGGGGCGGGTAGTTCGGCCAGCAGTCCCAGCAGCTCCATCTCCTCCTGCGGTCCACACGGGCGGTCGAGACGGTCGCCCTGCCATGCCTGCTGCCGGCGCAGGTGCGCCCAGCGCTGGTCCCGGGCGTGGAAGCGGTCGTGCGCGGCCATCATCGTGCGCCATCGGGCGGCGGGCAGCTCTCGTAGCGCCGCGACCGGTGCGAGATAGCCGCCCCGGTCGGTGTCCTCGGCGACGGTCGTCGTCACGATGGCGCAGACCGCACCGTCCCTCGCGTCGAGCACCGGTCCGCCCGACATGCCCGGCGCGATCTCATTTCCCGTGAGCTGCCAGTTGCGGCCGTGTCCGAAGAGGTGCCATCCGCTGAACCGGCCCTCCACGGCGGCAGGGCGCAGTCCCTCCCCCAGCTTTGCCGAGTGGCCGAATGCCGTTAGGGGTGCGGCATCGTGCGGCGCGGACTCGGAGAGCCAGACGCACGGATGCTCGGGCGGGTCGGCCACCTCGATGACCGCCAGGTCGGGGTACGCCCACAGGCCGAGGTCTCCCCGCTCGGCTGGGACGTGGTCGGTGACCGCGCCGCGCAGCACCCGGTCACGCCAGACGACCTCGGTCCTGCTGCCGGCTCCCTCGGGCACCACGTGGGCGCAGGTCACGATGAGGCCAGGGGCGACCCATACTCCAGAGCCGCCCTCATCCGAGGCGGCGAAGGGGTTAGGTCCGACCCGGACGAGACAGTCCTCGACGAGGTCGCTCCAACGCTGGTGCCAGGCCGTCAACGCTCCGCCCGCTCACATCCCGTTGGCGCCGGGCGCTTCGGAGGCCGATATCCCGAGCGGTTGCTGCCCACCCCAGGTGAGGCTCACCTTCAGGCTAGCGGTGCCACCCGCTTCGGCCAGCACGCTGGTCAACTTGCCCGACTTCACGGTCAGTGACAAGCCGAACTCCACTTGGACCTGGTCCGGCACGAAGTCCTCGATCGCCTCCCGCACGCTGCGGGTCACACCACTGATCGTGGAACGGAGTTCGTCGATATCGAGGCGTTGCAGGCCACCGGCCCCCACGTTGGTCGGGCCGTCCGTCCTGACTTGCGCCCAGATGACCTCACCGCTGGGCAACCGCACCTGCATGGTCTTGCTGGTCATCGCACCTCAGCCGCTCGTCAGGTCGACCGTCGTTTCTCGACAGTCACGGTGATCGTATCGACGGCGAGGATGGCGGGGAACCGGCCCGACGGCCAGCGGAAGGGAGGGCGGATGTCCGGAACCGGACAGAAGCGGATCGGCACGCAACGGTCTCGACACACGTAAGCCGGCGCGGCACCCGGGGACGCAAGAACCGCGGTTGGTGTCGGCACGGCCGCGAGGGCACCCTGTGCGGACGATCGGGGCAAGTAGCTGGTGCGGCGGTTCTGGGATGAGGCTGCCGGTGGGAGCATCTCGCTGGCCGCCGCTGCCGTCCTGCTCGTGTCGCTGGCGGTGCACCGCCTGTGCGACGGGTTCAGCGCGATGTTCCTCGCCGCGGCGCGACGGCGGCCGCCAGGATCAGGCCGTCCTTCCTGCCGTGTCGATGAAGCCGTTTGGTGCCCTCGGCTGATTCAGTTGCATGAACGAGCCGGTAGGCTCGGGCTACCGGCCGATGAACACTCGTATACGGGGAGTCGATGGGACAGGACCTGGTCTATCTCGTCGAGGGGTCGTCAGCTACCCCCGCCGTACGCGTTTCACTGGCGGAGGCAGGGCTGAAGGAGCGCGAGGACCTGCAGGAATGGGTGGTGGCTCACCCCGAGGTCATTGCTGATGGCGTACGGGTCATCACGATCGAGTACGACAGATGGTCCACCGGCTCTGGGACCAGCGCCCGGCAACGCCTGGACGTGCTGGGTCTCGACCGCGCTGGTCGGCTGGTGGTGGTCGAACTCAAGCGGGAGCGAGACCGGGACATCCATCTGCAAGCGTTGACCTATGCCGCATTGGTCTCCCGGTTCACGATCGCAACGTTGGCGTCCGTTCACGCCGATTTCCTGAGCCGCCGCGGTCAGCCGACATCGCCCGACGAGGCGATGGCGTACCTCCGGGATCATGTCGAAGGCGACTTCGACGCGGAACTGCTGGTCAATCCTCGTATCGTGTTGCTTGCGGCCGATCACCCGCCGCAGGTGGTGACCGCCGTGGACTGGCTCTGCACCGTCAGCGGGCACAGACTCAGCATCGAGTTGCGCACCATGAGTGCGTGGCGGGTCGGAGACCAGATCGCCGTGCAGTTTGACTCGATGTACCCGGTCGTCGGGATTGACGACATGCTGATGTCACCGACCGAGGCGAACGCGACGACGACAACGGTTGCCGAGAAGACCACCGAGGCGACCCGCGCGGCCAACACTGTGCAACGGATCATCGACAACGGCCTGCTGGCGATCGGCGCTCCGCTGAACCTGCAACCAACGACCGAGATTCCAGCCGATACACGCGCGGCGATCGAGGCATGGGTGGCCGAGGAACCCTCCCGCGGGCGCGCGGCGTGGACGGCGGACAGCGCCGGCCCGCTGCGCTGGGAGGGTGACGGCAACACCTGGCGGCCCACAACATTGATTCGGCACATCATCAAGCAAGCCAGCGGTCTCGACCGCGGCGGCCGAGGCCCTGCCTGGTGGATTACCGAGGCCGGCTCAGACCTGACAGCCCTCGCGTACGGCAGAAACACCCGAGACTGGACGGACCTACACCAACTGATGGAGCAACTCCATCCCGGAGAATGGACCAACTACGGGGAGCTAGCCCAAATCATCGCGGTCCCAGCCATTAGCGTCGGCCAGCACATCGCAACCTGCCCCGAATGCCCCTACGGCGCTCACCGGATCCTGACCTCCACAGGCAAGCCGGCAGGAGGCTTCCGATGGACCGACCCCACCATCGCCCAGACCTGCCAGGAGGTCCTAACCGATGAAGGGGTCACCTTCGACCCTGACGGTCGAGCCAACCCAAATCAAAAAATCTCGGCAGCAGCACTCCAACAGCGGCGCAAGCTCGGCAACATTCCCAGCCAGAACGCGCCGACTATGCAGCTGTCCGTGGCCCTCGATCGCGCTGACCTCCTCCTACCCCTCCCCATCGGAGGCACGAGCAGCGCGTGCGGGTCCCGCGAGCTTTCGCGACGGCGACAGTCAGGCAGACGCCGGCTTGAGCCCCTACCCGACAGCCCCGAACCACGTCGACGAGCCGGGAGCTTCGCCGTGGCGAAGTACGACCCTCTGACCGACTTCCTGGAGCGGTACGAACAATGCGAGATCCGGATGTCATTCCAACGGATTGAGGAAGTTCTCGGTGCGCGCTTGCCAGCCAGCGCGCGGTCCGACCGGACATGGTGGGGCAACACCTTCAACCGGACACGCGTCCAAGCCCACGCGTGGCTGAACGCTGGGTGGAAGGTGGACGCAGTCGACGTGACGCGCGAGTCGGTGACGTTCATCCGAGGCCAGTCGTAGGACTTTCTCCGGCAGGCCAGGCGCCCGCACATGCCGATGACTCCTCTCGAGGCGCGCCCCGTTGGGCTGCGCCCAGGCTGCGTCGTCCTGGACGAGCCGCGCGGGTCAGGAGTCCTCCGCCCATAAGTCGGTGCACGAGGGGTCCGTACCGGCGCACGACCCACAGCCGACCTTCGCCGACGCAGTCGACCGACACATCGAGGAACACTTCGAGCCGATCGAGTTCGTCAACTACGAGATCGCCTCGCACCTGGTCGGTGTGCACTCCCATGTCGTGGCACCGACCGAGGAGCGCCCGCAATGACCCCGTCTGGGACGAGCGAGCTACCGATGACGGTGCCGGAGGGCCACGACATCAGCCCGTACGCCGAACTGATGCTCAGCATGCCTGCGGACTGGCCGCTGGACGAGGTGGCCGGGCTAGACGATGCAACCGGTGGCCCCTACGAGTCCTCAAGCAGGTTGCTCGGCTGCCTCACGAGTCAACACGATCGTCACCGGGACCTCACGCGGTGGTGGTCTCTCGGTGGTATCCCGCAACCTGCGGTGCGCGGGACAGTCGCACGATGGCTGCAGCGGGTCAGGACACCCGACGAGGGCAGACATCAGCCGCTGGACCCCGTCGGCGTCGACCGGCCACGACCAGTCCATGTTCCACGGCTCCTCCCCCGGCGGGTAGAAGCAATCGTGATCAAAGCGCACCAGAAGTCCAGCACCACACTCCGGGCAGGCCACCACGCTGCTCCAGCGATAGTTGACCTGATGCCCCGAGACACCGTGCGGAACGCCCCAACTGCTGATGAGCACCACCGTGCGCTGATCCGCCCGGCACACGACGCAGATGCCCATAGCCGCCCTCCCCTGCCGTACGCCCGCAACCACACCGTAGAGATCGACGACAACCCACGGGACGGGGCGAAGGAGGCGGTCGCTGCGAGGGTCGAGATGAGGTGGGCTCGGTACCGTGACGAGGTGATTCCGAGTTGTCCCGACTGCCACGCCGCGGGCGTTCCTCTGCTCTTCGGCCTCCCGGCGCCGGAAGCCAGAGAGGCCGCAGCCGCAGGCGAGCTTGCGCTCGGCGGATGCTTCCTCCCCGAAAAACCGGTACCGAACTGGCAGTGCCCACGGCAGCACCGATGGCACGACGCCGATGAGCGGACATGGAACACGCAACTCCTAGCCGCGCTACTCGCACACGGCTACACCGAGCGGGATGTCGACGCTTGAGCCGGCAGCGGGAGCGGGCGCCGGCAGTTGCGGTGCTTCGGCAGAGACCGTGCTCCCCACCGATAACGGCCTCTTACTCCTACGGGACGTCGCCGCGGGCACGCCAGCACACCATCGGCCCGCCTTCGAGGCGCCCTCACAGCCAGACCAACGAACGCGAGCCGAACTCGATTCGCCTACTGCCGTTGCAGTATTCGTACTCTATCCGTATCTGCATGCATTGGCATTTCCGCAGATGAACGGCATTTTCGGTGCTGCGTCAGCGCCGATGAGCCAGCTGTCAGCGTCGATGTTATGCACCGGGCTGGCCGAGGTGGTCGCACTTCGTGTCTGATGCCTCTGTTGGCGAGCCGGGCAAGCTTTCGCGCTTGTGTTGGTCGATCAAATCGTCCGTTGGCGGCCGGGTCTGGATGATCTGCTGGCGCGGTTCGCGTACCGGCTCGGGCGTGCGCAGCCGCGCAAGCAGGCGTTGAGCTACCTGGCCGGGTTGTTGTCGCCGTTGGCGGTGAAGAACGGCTGGACCCTGGCCGAGGCCGCCGGCGACACCACGCCGGATCGGATGCAACGGCTGCTCAGTCGGTCGTTGTGGGATCCCGACGCGGTCCGTGACGACCTGTTCGCCTACGTCCGTGAGCATCTCAGCCACAACGACGGCGTCCTCATCGATCCTGACCGACGCTCGGTCAGTCTCACACCAGGTGAGGGACAGCAGCCTCCCCCGGCCTGTCGTACCGCCGCCATAAGCTGTCCTTCGTGGACATCGTGGGCGCCGACCGGATCGCCATCGCAGCGGCAAACGTAGAGCGCGCCGACACCGAGTCAGCGGGTCCGCCCCTGCCCGCCGCCATCGACCGCCCCCCGCTCGTCCTGATCGCCCCTTCCTACGGCAACCGCGCGACCCGACAGCGATTCGCCGACACCCTCGCGGACCCCGTGAATTTCCTCGGCGACGAGTTCCACGCCGCGCTGAACGCGGCGGAGGCCCAGGACCTCCTCTCGCGGCATCCGGATGGGACCGCGCGGTTCTGGGGTGCGCTGCCGAGTCACAACGGGATCATCGACCGGCTACGGCCAGGCGATCTCGTCGTCTTCACCGGTCAGAACCGTGTGCAGGCGATCGGAACCCTGGCCTGCAAACTGCGCAACCCAGAGTTGGCCGACCTGCTCTGGCCCCCCGATCCGGGCGCTCCGGGCTGGGTGAACGTCTATACCGTCGTCAGTTTCCGACGGGTCACCGGGCCGGAGTATCCACTGCTACGGGAATGGGTCGCCTCGAGCGAGCGGGACGTCTTCCAGTCCGCCCGTGCGCTGACGCCGGAAAAATCCGCTGCTGTACTGGACGGGCTGACCGGCCTCGGCATGTTCAGCGGCCTGCTGGATGTCGGAAATGAACCTGGTCGCGGGACGACCGGCGCCGCAGCCGAGCAGACCCTGATGACCTTGGCCGAGTTTGAGCGTCACCTGGGCACGGCGGTGAAAATACTCGCTGGTCAGACACACCTTGACCTGGATACTAAGTGGTATCTCCTGGGCGTCCTGCTGCTCAAGTATGCCTCCGACACGTCCGAGTCCAGGCGTGCGGAGCACCTCAACGACCAGTTCGCCTCAGACCGAGACAGAAGACTGGGTGCAGCACCGAACGACAGGGCTTGGTCGTATCCCGAAAGGCTCGTCGTGCCGGAGGAGGCACGGTGGAGCTACCTCATGGACCACCCCACTTTCGCGTCCGATCTCGGAACCGCCCTCAATCGGGCACTCTCAGCCCTCGAACTAGCCAACAAGGCGGCGCTCGGCGACGTCCTGACGCACATTGACTTCACACGAAAAATCGGCGGCGGCCGGTTGTCAGACGCAACGCTGAGGGATCTGCTTCACCACTTCGCGGGACTCTCGCTGGCGCCAGAGAGCATGCCGCCGGACCTGCTGAGGCAGGGGTTTGCATACATCGTCACGAGGTTTCCGGACACCGTCTCGTCGAACAGTGGCGACTTCTACGCGCCGGCCGATGTGACCCGGCTGATGATCCAGCTGGTGGATCCAACCGAGAAGACGACGCTCTACGATCCCTGCGCCGGGATCGGCGGCATGCTCATCGCGGCTGCCGAGCACGTCAAGGCCCGCAGTGGAGGCCTGCCTCGGGTCATCGCTGGCCAGGAGATCGTCGGCAGCACCTGGGCGTTGTCGAAGCTTAATCTGTTCATGAACAACGTTCCCAGCACCGGTCTCGAGCGCGGCGACACCTTGACGGAGCCACGGCACGTACGCGCGGGCGTCCTCGAGCGGTTTGACCGGGTGATTTCGAATCCGCCCTTCGGAAGTCGCGCCGCCACAGGCGACCTACCGTATCCGGAGCGCTTCCGGTGGGGCCGCCCCGCGCCGACCCGATCCGAGTTGTTGTTCGTGCAGCACGCGGTTTCGATGCTGAGCGCCCAAGGGCTGGCCGCAGTGGTGTTACCACGAGGCGTACTGTTCAGGTCCGGTGCTGAACGAATGATCCGCGCGGCTCTTCTCGACGACGACGTCGTTGAGGCGGTCATTGGACTTCCCGCGGGCCTCTTCTACGCCACCGGCGCGGCTACGTGCGTGTTGCTACTGCGACCGCCCGGGACCAAGCCCGCCGAGCGTACGGGCAAGATCTTGTTCGCCGACCTTCCGGCCAAGAAGTCCGGCCGCGCTCGCCGTCTCGTCAACGAGCGGGTTGATGAGTTGCTCGCGGCCTACCGCGCCTTTGCGGACGTCCCGGACGTCGCCACGGTGGTTGACCGGGCGGCAGTGCGGAAAGAAGGGGACGATCTCAGCGTAGAGCGGTACGTGCGCACGGGTTTGTCGGGGCGTGAAGCGATGAGCCCCGTCCAGAGCTGGGAGTCGCGACTTCGAGAGCTAGCCCGCGACGGCCGGTACGACGAAGCGGTGGCCCTGCTGGGCGAACACGTGGACCGGGACGTCGCGGCCGACGGCGAGGGGGATTCCACACGCCTCGGCCGGCTCAGGATGGAGTTTGGCTTTCTCCGCCTTCACGATGGCGACCGGCGGATCGTCGGCACCTTCTGGACACCGACCGCCCAGGCGAACAGCTTCGCTCCCGCTGCGTCGAGGGAGACGGTGCGGACCCAGGACAACGCGGACAGCTCTGACCTCCCGCCGGAGGCCGGACCGGCCGGTGAGGCATTCGAACCGTCCGACGCCCCGGCCGGACGATCGCCGCAGCAGTCCGGCGCAGTGCTGGAACAGGCGACCGTCGACCTCTTCGCCCAGCTGTTCCACATCGATCCGGACAACCGCCAGGTGGTGGTGACCAGGCTGCGGAACCAGCAGTCGGGCATCCAGTACGGCCATGACGTCGCACTGGATTGCAGCGTCGCGGAGAGCCCGACCGTACGGTGCCACGTGGAATGCAAGAATCTGCAGCGCCCGATCACGCTCAGCGATGTCGCCGACAAGCTGATCCAGGAGAAGTTCTATCCCGGCGGGGCGACCCTGGACCACTGGATTTTGATCTCGCCACATAAGGGTCCCAGCAACGAACTCCGGCGGATGCTCAACGCGTGGGAGCAAGGAGAGGAGTACCCGTTCTCGGTCCAGGTGTGGAGTCCAGAGGAGGGGATTGAGGGGCTCTTCGCCCAGGACCCTGATGTCTACGAAGCGGTGTACGGCAAACCCCCCGGTGCCCGGGAACTCGCGATGGTGGACGGTGCCATCGAGAGCCTCCGAAAGAGTCTGGCGCCGCGGCTGCCAATCGACCGGATCTGGCACGCCTATCTGAGCGACCCACACCGGCTCTGTTTCGGGTGGGAGGAATTCCAAGACTTCGATGATCTTTACGACAATCAGGTGCAACTCAGGGTCACCGACGGCAAGGGTGCACTGCTGGAAGGTAGCTTGCTCGACGAGACCCTCGCCTGGGTCCACAGCACGTCACCTGAGCCGATGCTGCTCCTCGCAGATTTCGGTGAGGGCAAGAGCGTTTTCACATACTCCCTCGCTCGACGGCTGTGCGAGGAGTACCGCTGGTCACCCCGTACGGGCGTGTTCCCGCTACGTATCCCGCTGAGAGATTTCGCGCAGGCCGGCAGCGGCCGTGACCTGCTGAAACGGCGGCTAGAAGAACTCGGGGCGACGCTGGACCAGTGGCGCGAGCTCGCACGTCGAGGACGAACCCTCGTGATCCTCGACGGCTTCGACGAAATGACCGCTGACCTGTCCCCTGCGGCGATTACCGACAACCTTCGCAGCATCGGCTCCTGCCTGGCCGAGTTCACCGGATCGAAGGTGCTGGTCACGTCTCGGCGTCGGACACTCAGCGTCCGCGATTGGGACCGCGTACTTGACAGGCTGCGCGGCCCGATGGTCCGTGAGATCGCGCCCGGCTCGCGTGACCAGCGGGTCCGCTACCTCGAGCAGTTCGCCGCCGATGACCGGACCGCCCAGATCCTGGAGAACCTGCGCAACTTGTACGATCCCATCGGTCTAGCCGCCAAGCCACTGTTCCTGCAGATGATCAAAGAAACCCTCGCTGAACTACCCGACAACAACCTCAGCGAACTGGCCCTCTACACCACCTACGTGGAGAAGAGCCTCCGCCGCAAGCTAGAGCTGCTAGAGGACGACAACCTTTCGCTTACTGGTAGTGAACTGATCGAAAACCTCTTGACCATCCTTGAGGACATCGCGGTCGAACTACAGGGATCCAACAAATCCTGCGTCTACCTTCGCGACTACGCCGCGAACGCCCCCAACGGCATCGCGGCGATGTTGTGGCAGATGAGCACCGATGCTGTGGCTCCGGTGTCGGACCCGGTCCGGGCCGACGATGACGCCACCGCCCGGATCGGAGTGCGGTCGCTGCTCAAAGCAGCACGCGACGACAACCTCGACAGGTGGCCGGTCGACTTCTTCCACCGCTCCATGCGCGAGTACTTCTTCGCCCGAGCCTTGGTCCGCAGGCTGCGGACCAATCCGCAGCGCGCCCGGGAGATCCTCCATGCCACTCCCCTACCTCCCGAGATCACACATTTCGTCGCAGAGATGCTCAGAGGGCGGGGCGACTCGTCACTGTTGAGTCACCTGGAAAGCTTCGCGCGCTCCGCAACATTAGGCTTACCCGAGGCCTTCCTCGGCGGGAACTCGATCACCCTGCTCTACGCCGCCCGCGGCGAGCTGCCACACTGCGACTGGTCCGGTCTACGCCTGGATCACGCGCAACTCAGCGGAGCGAATCTCACAGAAGCTCGATTTGTCAATACCTCACTACGCAATGCAAATCTCGACAACGCGGACCTCACCCGCGCCGACTTCACCAACGCGAATCTCGACGGAATCCGACTGGAGGAAACCGCCCGAGTTACGGCACTCACCACGTTAGACGACGAGCGGATCGTTGTGGCCTACCAGGACGGCTCGCTGCGGCAGTGGCGACCACACCCGGGCGGCAGGTACGAGAGCCACATCATCGCCAGGACAGAACACCCGGTGGAGCGGTTGTATCGGACGCCCCGAGGACGTTTGGCCGCCATCGGCACGGGCTTCTTCAGCCTCTACGAGCTTCAAAGCCGGTCCCTGACAACGACTTCGCGGTTCGCGACGAAGGCCCGTTTCCGGCTCGCCCTGCCAGGTGAGCACACCGCACTACTCCTAGAAGAGACGAACGGCGGCCGGACGCGAGTGCTCTGGCTGGACGGCACCGCAACCGGGACGCACGACCACTGGATCGCTGAGGATGTAGTCACCTACTCAGACCAACTCGACGGACGGGCATACGCCGTCGCCACAGATAAGCAGGTGAGGATTGCACTCATCGACGAGAGCGGTACGTGCGAAATTCGGACCTTCAAGATCGGCCGAATAAGCTGCCTGGGCCTCGGTCTCACCCGCAATGGCGACGTACTCCTTGCGCTGGGTCGGCACGACGGACAGGTACGCGTAGAGTCGCTCGCCCGAGCTGCCCCCGCTGGTCGTGCAACTGCCCTATGGCAGACAGGCTTGCACAGCGGCACGGTCACCACGGTTGCCTTCGGCGACCGCGGCCAGCTGATCACTGGAGGGGCCGACCGCACGGTGTGCATCGTGCCGAGCGCCATCGAAGGGCCAGAGCAGCCTGGCCAGTCCGTACGGCAGCTCCACCTCACTCTGCGGTGCGAGGGCATCAAGGTTGACGGCGTGCGCACAGAGCGAGAGCAACAGCGTCTCCGGGAGCAGGCAACGGCCACCTTGATCGCGGGGTAGTTGCCAGGTGGTCCTGGGTAATGAGGAGACTTGAACCCAGAAGAACCTCTTGTCGAGCCTCGTTCAAGGCTTGTCATTGCTTGCCAAAACCCCTTGTAACGGAAAGTAGCCGAAGTGGGCTTGTCATTACTTGCCTCAGGTGGTCGTTGAGCTGCAACGACGTCACTAGCCGTTCGCCGTTCCTTGTCACTCTTCGTCGACATCTGGCTTGGGTTTTCGGGGGGTAAACGGGGGGCCAAGATTGAACGTCCGCCACGTCTGACCGCCTACCGGCCGGGCCCTGCACGTCTCATAGATCCCGTACCGAGACCCCAGCACAGGCGAGCAGGTCTCGACGGGACCGACCTTTTGCCATGCGTGGAGCTCCTTGGACCGGCAGCGACGGGAGTCTTGTGGACCGCTGGCGGTTCCGGCGATACTGGGCCCAGCCCGTCGACTACTGATAATTGACTCTTCTTGAGGTGAGTGACGGTCGACCCGTGTTGATGGCCTGGGTGCCTGAGCGGGCGATCTTGGAGCAGTGAGCTCCAACATGATCACGATGTGATCTCTTCTTGCGATGACGGGCGGCTCATCCGGCACTTCGCGTAACCGCGTACCGCAGCAGCCCACACGATCCTTGTCGTGTGGGCGGCCACCGCATGAGGAGAGATCCCGTGAACGACCTGTCGGTCGTCGGCCTGGACCTGCGCGCAGGCAGCAGCGTCCACGTCGAGGACGAGCCCAAGTACGTCTGGAAGGCCAAGGGATACGGCGGCGATGAGACCTTGGTCTGCTGGCACTGCTACCACGGCATGGACGCCCCAGCCGGCACGCGCGTGCCCCTGATGTGCCGGGGCGGTAAGAAGTACGGCAAGGTCCGGACGCACTTCGCCCACCCGAGCGGGCAGGCGCCACCCGGCGGCCACAGCCCCGAGACGCTATGGCATGCCAACGCCAAACAAACCATCCTGCGCTGGGCGAAGAACCAGCCCGGCGTAACCGAGGCACGCACGGAGTACTGGACCGCAGACGGGCGACGTCGCAGCGACGTCGAAATCCTGCTAGCCGACGGAACGCGCCTGGTCGTGGAAGTCCAGCAACAACCACTTACCGACGAGGACTGGACCCGCCGGCATCATGACTACGTCGCGGCGGGCCTGGTCGAGGTGTGGCTGTGGCACGCACGCCTCGGCGTACCGGGCATCGCCCGCGACGAACCCCAGTGCCACTGGCTGCTCTCCCCCGAACTCGACACAATCGGCATCCCCCTGGCCCACCCCCATGCTTTCGACGGCGACTGGTGGAACCGACCAGACCACCGCCTCCGCGCCCCGCACCACCCACCATGCCCGGGCGATCCGACCGAGACACGCTGGGCCGAGTTGACAGACTTCACCATCGGGCCCACGGGCTTCGCACTACCCACCACGGTGCTCGTCGAGCTTAGGAACCACGCGTCCGAGGCCGCACGTCTAGCAGAGATCAGGCGCCGGCTACTCACCACAGCATCAGCTAACACGGGGTCGGGGCGCGTCCCGCCCAAACAGGCTGAGCCGATCTACAGCGTCGCGGCATGCAGACTTCCTGAACCGACCGGACCGGACTGGCACGAGGTCCACCGCATCGACGCACTTCCACCCGATGCCGATCCCGCGCTACGTCGCTACCGCTGCCAGATCTGCAACTGGGTAACCCCGGAGGCACTCACCGACGGGCTTCACAAGCTCATCGAATACCCATGAAGCTCGCGGAAAGTGCATTACTCCGCACTGGCGCTGCTCCTGGTGGCGTTCCCTCGCTGAGCCTGGTTCTGATCAGCTCCTCCAGGACCACGATCGGCACCGGTCAGAGGCGCCGGACGTCGGCAAGTCGGGCGATGACCAGCTCGGCGCGATCCGGCGGCACGACGGCGGACAGCCTGGCCCGCTGTGCTCATGCCGTGATGTCGTACCCGCCGTTGGACGGAGGCCGCCCGAGGACTCAGCTCTCCCACGAGCGGGAGGCGAGTGTGGCCTTCGCTGTCATGTTGCGGTGGCCGCCAAGTCGTTGAGGGCTGCGTTGATCACGGGCCAACACATGCTGACGGTGTCGCGGTCCGGGGCGTGGCCCAGTTTTACCTGCGCATTGGGGTGCACGAGGTTGCGGTATTCGCGGAGTTTTCCAGCGAAGCCTCGGACATCGGCTTGTATCCATTTTTCTTTGTGGGCGGTCTCGATCAGGTCGTGCAGGGTCCATCTATCGAGCGGTTTGTCAGAGTTGGGCACGCGGGCCTTGATGGCGTCGAGGAGGACACCCTCCAGAAGGCTGCCGAGCATGATGATCGCGCTGGCGTAGGCACCGTTGCGGTCGCAGATGCGGGCCTCGTTGAGTCGGCTTTCCAGGACGATGGCGAGGTCGGCGTCGCGGACGATGTCTGCCATGGCCACGTGGAGAATGACGTCTGGTGACTGTTGTTCTTGGTCCTCTGGCTGCTTGTAGGGCCGGATAACCGGTCGCCCTCGGCTGTGCGCGATCTCGAAGCCTTCGACGGCGAGGACGGCGTTGAGTAGCTTGGTGACCTCCGCGGCTGCGAGGGGCTCGTTGCGATGGACGTACTCACGCTGGTCAGCAAGGCGGCAGACGAGCGCGTCGATGGCCCCGGATGTGTTTCGACGTTGACGGAGCTGGTTGGTGAGCCAGCTTCGGCGCTGGTCGCCGTTGTAGGGCGCGACGTTCTCCCAGCCGGCTTGTTGTAGAAGCTTGGGCAGTTCGGCTCCACGCCGGTACACCGGGAAGTCGTCGCCGCCGCAGGCGATTCGGGCGATCTCGTCGAGGGTGTTGTCGTCGATACCTTCGAGCACCGGGTCTCCTAGAGGTCGTCTTCGTCGTCGGACAGGGCTGTAGGTCTCCAACGTGGCTGCTGACGCGGTGGGGCGGGCAGTGATCGAGGTTCAATCCCTCGTTGCTGCAGTTGCTGCCAGAGTGGTTCGAGGGCGGCAATGGGGTCGTGGAGGTATTCACTGTCTCGGATGCGAATGAACTGCCAGCCAGCTCGGCGTAGCTCCCGCTCGCGGTGTAGCTCCTGTTGTGCCTGGTCGGGTTGTCGGTTCCGCGACGGTGTATCGCACTCGATGGCGAGCCGGCCGTTGTCGCCGACGACCACGAGATCGATGGTTCGGCGGTCGACTGGGTAGTGCGGGACTGCGGCGTAGCCGCGGCGCCGCAGCTCCAGGAAGACGCGTTGCTGCAGTAGGCACGTGAAGGGGTCGGTCCGGCTGTCGGGCGCGACGTCGTCGAGGTCGGGGTCGATGGTGAGGGTTGCCGGAGGGTGGAGCATGTAGGTGAGCAAGGAGTGGCGAAGATCGGCGGGGTTCAGGCTCGCTGGCGGCACGGAGGTGAACAGCCAGAGTTGGTCACGGGCGCGGCTGGCGGCGACGTTGTACCGACGTTGCTCGGTGCGGCCGGTGAGGGCCTTCTTGGCCTTCGTTACGACCATGGACAGCAGGATGACGTCGCGTTCATCGCCTTGGAAGTCGGGCGGTTGGCCGACTCGAATTTGTCGGTGGCGTATGTCGGCCGGGTCGATGCGCTCGTAGAGCAGCTTTTCAATAACTTGTGTCTGTTTGCCGCTCTGCAGCGCGATGATGCCGAGGGTCTTGTTGCGGTACATCGGATCATCGATGATCTTCTGCACGTGATCGATGATGGCGTTGGCCTCGACATGGTTACGCAGGGTCGCCCTTTGTCCTTCCTCCACTGCGTCGTCGACCTGCACCACTCTGAGGGGGTCAAGGCGGTCGGCCCCGAACTGGCGGAGCGGGATGAGCCTGTTGTCGTAGAACTGCGCGGAGGACCATCCGATGATCTCGGGCATGCATCTGAAGTGTTCGGAGAGCCGAACGACGTCGGAGAAGCGGGAGGCGAGGAGTTCGTAGAGGTTGGAGCTGGGGAGGAAGCCGTTGCGGAGGTTGAATGGCATATCCGCTAGGTGCTCGTCCAGGCTGTCCTGGACGGCCTCGGAGTCGTTGTTGTTCCGGTAGTTGGCGCCGGGTGCGCACTGCTTCTCGTCGCCGACGACGATGACTCGTGGGGCCAGCCAGAGGAGAAATAGGCTGTCGACGCTGGCTTGGCTTGCTTCGTCGACGATGATGACGTCGAAGGTGTTAGGTTGCGGTGGGATGGTGTCGGTAACGGCTGACAGGGGCATGACCCAGGCTGGAACGGCCTGTTGAGCGTGTCTCATCGCGTCGAGCGCTGCGGTGAGATACCGGTCCTTACTTCGGCCCTGCCCACGGCCGTAGGCGCCCATGTTGGTCTTGTAGGACTGGAGCGCCTGGCGTTGCTGCTCGGTCATGCGTTTCAGGCAGTGCTGCAGAGCCTGTTTGCCGGCTAGCTCTGCGGTGACGCGGTTGAGCTCTTGTTCTATGTCGTCGATGTGCTGCTCGTGGATCTGCTCGGTGTCTGTCTGCCTGATGATCTGGTGAAAGGCGGCTGCGACACCCCAGGCCCATGCTGCTTCGATATCGTTGAGGCGGCTTTCCCAGGTGCGATCGTCGAGGTTCTCGCTGATCTGGTCGGCGAGTGCGCGGTGGGCGGTGGAGAGCCTCTGGAGCAGCTGTTCGCAGCGCTGCTGTGAGTCCTTGTCGCTCCTGGCCAGATCCAGTTGTCGCCGAACTGCTGCGTAGCGATCGATGTCACCACGGCTAAGGGCAGCGGAGAGATCGACGATTTCGGGGGCGGCGTCTGGGTTTCGGCACCAGGTCTGCACGGTGTTGGTGAGGTCTGCCATGGCCGCAGATGCCTGCCGCGCCCCGGTGATAGTGGTGCGGTTGTGGCCGACGCGGACGAGGAGGTCCCAGTCTTCCAGGCTGCGGACCGTGAGGCGGATCCCGTGGCTGCGCAGGAGGCGTTCGACGGTGTCGCGGGCTGCGGCGAGTGTCCGCAGGGCGGAGGCGTTGTGCGAGATGTCGCGCAGATGCGCCACTCGACGGCGAAGCGGCCCGTGGAAGGTCGGCACTCCGACCTGGGCCCACGCTTCCAGGGCGGTGGTTACGGCTGTTTCGGCCTGGAGGAAGGTGGACAGCGCGGTCAGCTCGGAGGCGGTGGCGGGCGGGGCCCCGTCTACCGTGCAGTTCTGCAGCAGGTCGGTGGCGTCGAGCTGGGCCCGTGGAGGCAGGTAGCGGCGCAGGCGTCGGCCAGTGGCCAGATGTTTGCGTAGACGCTTGGCTTGGCCAGAGAGGCGGCTGAGATGGGCTGTGGTCAGGGGCGTGGTGCCCAGGTCGATCTCGCAGTCGCTCAGCGCTGTCAGGGCACGTACGTGGGGCTCTGCTTCTCGCAATTCGGCGAATAGGGCCTCCCAGTAGGCAGGGCTTCGCCGTGCCAGGAGCGCCTCGGCGGCACCGCGCCGCCAGTCTGCAGGGTCCCAGTCGCTGATGGCATCGGGCAGGCCGCAGGTCGCCAGAGCGTCGGCGGCAACCGCGACGTGGCGTTGGATCTCAGTAAGGGAGGGGTCATCAAGGGTAGTCAGTGACCATGCGGTGGTGGTGTGGTCGGAGCCGAGGATCCGTTCGGCGTCAGCGATGGTGTCGGTTATCGCGGCGACGTCCGCGGCGAGGGGGATCTCGTCGGAGTCGGGGATGAGTTGCTTGGCTCGTGCGGCGCGTTGTGGTGTGGCAGTGGTGAGGAGCCGCCACAGCTCTTGGGCTTGGTCGTTGAGCAGGGGCGGGTCACTGGAGGCGTCTGCGGGCAGGGGTTCGATCCAGCAGTGCCGCTCGCGGCCGGCGCGGAGTTGTTCGACGATCTGCGCCAGGGTGCCACCGTAGCCATCGGCGATCGGCGGGTGCGTCGTGTACTCCTGTTCGCGAACTACGCCCAGCTCACGCATAGCTCGCTCGAGCCGGGCCTGGAGATCTACCCGCTGTCCCCGAAGTCGGGTGATGTCTTCTCGCAGCTCGTCGACGGTGACCGTGGAGGACAGCTCCGACAGGGCGGTGATGCTGCGGTCGAGTTCGTCTGTGCCGGTTCGCTGCATGCCCGTCATCAGTACACACAGTTGCCTGACCGACTCCGGAAGCTTCTTGCGAAGCACGCGTAGCGCTTGATCCTTCTGGCTCGTGATGAGCAGCCTCTGGCCCTCGGCGAGCAGCGCACAAATGAGATTGGCGATCGTATGGGTCTTGCCCGTGCCTGGTGGGCCCTGCACGACGACGGTCGTGTCGTCGCTGAGCTTGGCCAGTACCCGGCGCTGCTCCCGGTTGCTGGGGAGCGGGAATAGCGGATCGTCGCTGTTGACCAGGCGGTCAGGGCCTGCGTCCTTGAGCCAGTTGCGGCGCTGCGTAGCCTCGATCGGGGTCACCAGTTGCGCCAGGCTGAGAGGGGTAGGAGCGTCTATGGCCTCGAGGCTGTCGGCGATAGTCCGGTAGACGCGCTCTAATCCCTTGCGGTCCCGACGACGGAGGAACAGAGCTGGAGCGAGGGTCAGCCGCGTTGTGTCTGCTTCATCGTGGACCGGGGGTTCCCACCGTTCTTCAGCAAGGTGCAGGGTGCGTTCCCAGCAACGACGCCGCCACAACTGCAAGAGGCGCACAACCTCTGGCGCAAAGGGGTGTAACTGATCTTCCGGCCCGAACCAGGGCGATGCAAAGCGTTTGTGGCGAAATCCGTCCTGAGGCGTGAGGAAGTCCTGATCCTCGATCTTCATGCGCTGATCAAGGGGCAAGACGACCTGCAGGCTGTCGGTGGCTTGGTCCTCAACGATGGCCACGTTCCAGACCAGAAGGTGCCGGCGAATGGCCCAATGGCCGGCGGCGCTGGAGGTAAGGAGGCCGACACCCAGCACAAGCTCCTCTGCATCGCCACGTTGCTGGGACAGTCGCTGCAGTCTCTCCAGGTGGGTGTAGGTCGCGCGCTCCTCCTTCATGCTGCGTTCGTGCTCGGCCCACTTCGTCCACCTGGCGAGCCACGCCTCGTATGACTGCCTGGTGGAATCGGAGACGGCGCCGTCAGCGACCGAACCTGTCGGGGAGAGATCGAGCTGGGGTGGCGGGCCGTCCGGATTGCCATACTCCGTGTTGTCCAGCAGGGGCCGGAGCATTCTTGGTGGTTCGGGTGGTTCGGGGGGTGGTGGGTACGTGACCTGCAGGACCACCCGCCCGCGAGCGGGCACCTTTTCTCCAGGCGGTCTGCGGAACCAGTAGGCCTTGGAGTCGTCGATGGGGTTGCAATCCAGTCGTTCACTGCTCTTGACCTGCGTGAGCAGGTGTGTCACAAGGCCTTGGGTCAGTCGTTTGACGGTAGGACTCGTCGGGGACACGGGGTCCGACACTGTGCCTCCTCGGGCTCGCCCAGCCCCACAGGATGCACGTAGGCAACTACCGAGTGCAACCACCTGACGGAAGATAGACATCTACTATCCGGGCGCCCATCGGAGATGAGCGCTGGCAAACTTGTCGCCGAGCACTGGCGTCTTGCCGCCGCAACTGCCGGCAGGGCCGCCATGCCGTTACTCGGCTGGCCGTGCTACCCCATCCCGCGGTTCGGCGCGATCCGGAGTCCATGATAGATCCGGGGAGCATAGTTGATCTCGACGACTCGGCCCGAGCGAGTTTCCCAAACGCCGGACCGCAGCCCGTCCAGTTCCGCCGGCCGGTTCGGCGCGCAACTATCGCAGGGTGGAGGGCTCGATCAATGCCCTGCCGCGCCGAGCGATGCTGAGGGGGCATCGACTGCCGCCATCCCGACGAGATGCGGCTTTTTCGGTCTATGTGTGGTGCACACCGGTGCACCACAGATACTCAGCGAGAAGGCCTGGCCAAGTCGCACGGCGTAGCCTGGGTACCGTAAAAGACACCACAGTCGACGTCCCCTGGACGTAGCCAGGACTGCCGTCCGCATGAGCCACTGAGACTGGGGTGGTGGCGGCACCCGGATGCGGCCGGGATCTTGTGCTACAGCCCGATGAGTTTGAAGGCCGCCCAATGGTACGGGTGAGACCATGATGGGGCAGCGGCCGAGGTGTCTCGCTGCGCCATCGTCAGCGCTGTCCATTTGGGCATCGATCTTCCCTGCCAGTAGTCGTAGAAGCACTCACTGGTAAAAGATGAGGACAGTAGGTCGACGTTCCACATGGGAGCCAGGATGCTGGGGATGCCTGCCGCGAGAGCGCCGCGGCTCACCCCCCACTGCTCATCTGCGGAGGCAACTATCGACCGACCGAGCGAGCAGGCCTGCAGCGTGAGGTGTTTGACCCCCGAAGTGATGTTGGCCATTTGCCACGCGGTTGCTAGGGGTCGTTGACCATTTGGCGCGGCGAGAAAGCCTTCCCCGGTCCCTAGGAGTAATCCAGAGCGCATGACCTGGCTGCCGGCGTTGAAGTAGCCGTGCGCGATCACATGTTGCAGGCTTGCGGTGTGGTGCTGGCGCGTGAATGCAGCCTCGGTGGCGTCAGGACCGATGGCCTCCTGCGTCGGCAGCCCCGCTCCAATCAGTGAACGCACCACTCGTTCATGGCAGCGGGCAAACAGGTCGGCGTTGTCGCGCAGCCCGGGTGCAGTGAACACGGCCGCGTTGACGATGTCGGCCTCCGAGATTGCGGACGCCTCGTGCAGTGCCGAAAGCATGTTGAGACTGGGAACGTGGGTGATGCCGGGAAGAACATCGAGCTCGCTCAGGTGCGTGGCGAGCAACGCGTGGATGGGGATGTTGTGCCAGTACGAGTGTGGCGACAACACGACCAGATCCATGTCGCGCAGCACCTCGGCGAGGGGCCGGACCAGCTGCTGAAGGTGATCCAGCTCTGCCAGGTAACGGTCGTGCCGCCGCCAGGGGTCTTTCGGGTCGATCGGCGGGTACAACCCAGTGCCCGACAGATGGGTTTGCAGACACGCGGCAAGGCACTGCAGGCGCTCGCGGGAAAACTCGATTGAGGTCCCAATGACCTCGGGTTCGCGTCGGCCGCGGATCACGGAGACGTACGTCTGTTCACGATCGGCATATAGGCTGACGAATGCAGTCTTGATTGGGAGGCGGGTGAGCGCCTCCGGATTGAAGGACTTTCCTTGATCGTTGCCGCCGGATTGCGGCGACAGCCCCTCTTGATGCTGAAGAAGACGAATCGATGCGTAGAGCTCTCTGGTATCGAGCGTGTTGCCCGTATACGCTCGACGGAGGCCCTTTTCCAGCTCCTTCAATACCGTAGGTGTGTGACCTGAGGCGAATCTCCTCATGCCGAAGTCACGTTGGAACCACCGGCTCTTCGCCGCTTCCCGCTCCACAAGAGCGGCCACGAGCGTGCGGCTGCCACCAGGACCGACTGCATGGAGGTGCAGCGCTGCGTTGAGACGGTCCAGCATGGGGATACCGAGCCAGCCTTCTTCTCCCTGTCCCGGTCCGGGCGAACGGACTTGCTGCGAGGCTACCGCCTGTTGAATCGAGTATGCGTAACCGCTCATTACCACAGCAGCCTCGCTCTCGCCCTGGGCGATCAGCTCCTCAGCCGCAAGGGTAAGCCCGACCGCGAGCCAGGGCGCCTCGATGGCAGCGTCATGGGGGCCATCGGCCGCCGCGATGACGAACCGTTTGAGGGCGGACCCGTACTGCGCCGACCAGCTCCGGTTCGCCCGATGCAACTTCAATAGCGCTAAGGTCTCGAAGATCATTGCGGCCGAGCGAAGCCGCACGTCTTGCCGAACGTAGGATCGAGCGAGAAGGTCGCGAATGTCTGCAAGGGCCTGCACATGCTCGCCGCGAAGGTCGTCGATTCGCGTCCGATAAATGGCGATGATCAGTGCGGCGATGGGCAGATCCTCGGCCCCCTCCTGTTCGTACAAGCGGTCGGCCTCGGCGAGCGCCGCTTCAGCTGCCGCTAGGTCAGCTTGCAGAATTGGCGGTACCTTCGTCCGGCCTGCCGCTTCCAAGCCCATGTGCCTCCAAAGGAGGCACTTGGCCAGATGCCAATGGAGGCCGGCTCGTATGCGGGGACCAAGGCCAGCGGTTGACCCGGCGATCCTGAGGGCGCGTTCGAGGTGATCTTGTGCCTCTCGGAAACGGCCAAGCGTCGTCGCCGACATTCCGGCCGAGGCCAGCAGCTCCACTGCGAGGGCGTCGTGGCCCCACGATCTGGCGAACTCCGATGCCGACGCCGCGATGCCCTCGGCATAGTCAGCCGCACCGCGACGAAGCAGCAGGTTGGCCAGGGTCAAGCCGTATTCCACGGCCCGCTTGGGATCGCGAGGAAGAAAGGCGTCGGACACCGTCGTCGCCAACGGCTCTCCGGCAGCGAACTTCGTGAGGCGCAGGTGGTTCAAGTAGTACCCGTACGCGGCCTCCCAGTCACCTTCGGCAGCGCATTGCTCGACGGCGGGAAGATACGACCGCGCGTGAAGATCCCTCAGCGCCGCAAGATCCGTTGTCATCTCAGAGTGGACAGGCTGTCCCGCGGGAAAGCTGGCCATCAAGGGCGGCTCGGCGCTATTTGGAAGGGTCACCGCCGCCAGCGCGACGCCGTCCCCGTCTCCCGCCGTGAAGTACCTCGTCCCGTCCTTCTCGACGACGAACGACTCTTGCTTGACTAACGCCTCGGCCAACCGGCGCGGGTCAACGTCGGCTGGAACGTCAACGGCCCTGATGTCGAGGAGCAGTGGCTCGCCGACGTGCGCACGATTTATGATGAGCCATGTAGTGATCCGCTCCCAGTCGCGGTGGACGGCAGCGATGTGTGCCATCAGGAGGTAGAAGTAGAACTCCTCGGCGTCGGGGCTGCTGTCGAGGTCTCCGTCCTGTCCGATCTCGTAGATGGCAGATGTAGCTCCCGCGAACCGACCTCGCCACGCGATGACCTGCACCCGGCCATCAAGGACACCGAAACGGAAATGCCCCAGCCGCTCGACCCGGCTGGCCGCCGACTCCAGAGCGTCCGACGCCAAACGAAACACATCAACCGGGTCCGGTGTCCAGTAGGGCCGCAGGCGAAGGTCATACCTGGAGCCTTCACGGTCGCCGCAGTAGAGGAAAACCTGCGCTCTCTGCGCGAACCGCTGCGGCCGGATCGTAAGGTTCGCGGCCTCGCGCGCGATTGTCTCTTGGCGTCGTTCGCTGGGCGCCTCGGCGGCAATGATCGCGACGAGGAGGGTTGCAGCTTGCGGCGAATCGGCCAGAGATGGTGAGCAGTCCAGGACGAAGCAGCGTCGGTCATCCGTCCCGCCCCCGTACGGCCCATGAAGCTGCATTCAGGATCCGAGGTCGCGGCTGCGGACGTAGCCCAGTAGTGCGCGTACGAGCGATTCGACGCTCTTTATTCCCTGCACCTCGAAGCTGAACTCTTTGCTCTTTGCGAAGGTGTCGCTCTTCTCCTTCTTCACGATCTTCGGACGGATGATCGCTAAGGCCGCCGCGGTCGCCAATATTACGAGCGAGATATCGCCGGCATCAACCGGAAGCGTGGAACGGCTGCGCACGTTCGCGACCGCTCGGACGACGTGTGTTCGAACCTCGGGCGATGTGGCGACGGCGGCCAGAAGCACCTCGTGCGGTGTCGTCGACGGATCGGAGTCGACGTCGATGCCCAAGCCGCCGCTCAGCTCGGTCAGCAGCGCAACGTCAGCTTGAAAGCGTTCCTCGATGGCCTCCACGTCGACTACCGGGTCTGCGTCGGAGTCGTCTAGGCCTTCGATCAAGTGTTGAAAGACGTATACGAGCTCGTCACCGGAAAGATCTTCAACTGCACCAGCCAGCTCGGCGGCGTTCGTCTCCATCGGCCCTCCATCAGGCGACTGCGGCAGACATTGTAAGCGCGTGCATCGTCGCGCTCAGTCGCATCCTTGTCACGATCGTTTTACCGCTAGCGAAGCCTGTGAATGACGTTATACCGTCGGCGCCCGCGGCTGCGGCCGGCGAGCCAGTCTCGTCGAAGACGGCCACGGCGTCGCCCGGGCGCCCCTGCTCAGCTACGGCACGACGGCAACCTCCGGCCGAATCTGATGCCGCGGCAGCCTTCAGGGCTCGGACTCCGGTTCGGAGTCATCACGGCCCGGCCGCACCAGGCGGACTTTCCCGGCGCCGCTCGACAAAGCGTAAGCCGGCGACCGCACGGACGCGACCGGGCCGCTTTCGACCAGCTCGACGGTCTCATCGCCGGCCATGACCTCAAGTCTGGTACTGGGTTCCGCCACTCTGTTGATGCTGTTGGTGCAAAGATGCATGTCGTGGGAACCACGAAGGCCGCTGCTCCTGCTGTCTCGCCGCTTGCCGGCGAGCCGATCAAGCGTGCCGATGCCGAACGGCTCGCGGGAGTGTTGAAGGCCGTTGCCGACCCGGCTCGGCTGCGACTGCTCAGTTTGATTCAGGCCGCTCCTGAGGGCGAGGCGTCCGTCAGTGACCTCACCGCGCCGCTCGGCCTCTCCCAGCCGACAGTCAGTCATCACCTTCGGATCCTCACTGAGGCTGGGCTGCTCGAGCGGGAGAAGCGTGGGGTCTGGGCCTATTACCGCCTGGTGCCGTCCGCGATCGCGGCGATCGCCGAGCTGTTGACGCCGCCCCGCAAGCGAGCGACCAGGAAGACGCGCTAAGCGGCATGGGTTACGGCGGGGCGCCTGTCTGCAGGCGATAGCGATCGCTCTGGTCATGGCCGATTTGGCCGCGGCGGGCGGGGGTACCGGCCGCGGGAAAACCCGGTAGCCCTCGCTTCGACATACTCGCCGCTCGGCTCATGCGGCCGGTTTGCCGACTACTTGGCCTGCAAGCGTGCTGCAGGCGCGCACCGCAACGTCACAGGAGTTGCGGCGGCATCCCCACCGCCGACCCGCGCTGGTCGGATATGGAACGCGTATTACCGTCCGTAACGCCACTGGGCTTCATCAACGAAGTCCGCATGCCGGGCTTGCTCCCATTCGCGCATGCTCGGGTACCGGTCTCGGCAGTACCGCCGCTGCAGGTGATCGACGAACTGGGTCCGCTCGTCGTCGTTCGCCAGCCGCAGTCCGCGGTCGTCGTTGCCCGCTTGCAACACGACACCACCGTCGGGCTCAACAGTCAGGGTGATCTCGTCGTGACGCGGATCAGGCACACGAGCCGCCAGGTACGCGAAGTAGATGTAGCGGTAGTCGAACTCGTCGTGGCGGCCGTGCACCCAGTCAAGCCACTGATCCACCTGCGCCAAGGTCCACGGTTCCATACGCCCCTCCCCTAGATCCCCGCCGGGTCACGCCCTCTCGTCCCCATAGATCCGACGCTATCGACCGGCAGCCACTCAGCCGTCCGGATGGCGTCGTCATATGGTTCGGTCCACCGCCGTTGTCGTCGCAGCTGGCAGCGGCGGCGTGAGAAGCGGCAAGCCCGGGGGTTGAGCTTGCCGCCCGTTGACCGCGTTACTGGCATCCGGTCATCTGCTTCCTTGCTTCGGAAGCCCGCACTTGCTTTCAGTCGTAGCCCGCCCGGCGACGACGTGTGGGGCTGTGAGCGCGCGGACTCCTTGGGGCTTCAGGAGCTGCAGGTGTTCAGCATGCTCTGCAGGGCGGACTTTTCCGACGACTGCAGGCTCAGCCCCCAGTTGTACTTCACGGTGATCCACATCTTGCTGTAGGTGCACCGGTACGACGACAAGGGCGGCTGCCAGGTGGAGGGATCCTGGTCACCCTTGGCCTGGTTGACGTTATCGGTGACGGCGATCAACTGCGGGCGGCTGAGGTCGTTGGCGAAGCTCTGCCGCCGGCTAGTCGTCCAGCCGCTGGCGCCCGAGCGCCACGCCTCGGCGAGGGGCACGACATGATCGATGTCGACGTCGGAGGCCGCCGTCCAGGTCGCGCCGTCGTACGGGCTATACCAGCGGCCCGAGGTCGCCGCGCAGTTGCTGTCGGTGACCACGGACGTGCCGTCGCGCTTGAGGACCGTCTCGCGGGTGTTGCAGGCGCCGCTGATGGTGATCCAGTGCGGGAACAGATCCCGGGAGTACCCACTGGTCGACCCCTCGCTCTTGACCGTCAGAGCGTTGAGCTGCGACTGGGCGCTCGCCTTGGACGGAATACCGGGAGGTGTCGCCGAAGCCACCGCGGCGTCGACGGCGACCAGGCCGGCGCTGGCGACCATCACGGCCGCCGCGCCGGTCAGGGCACGCCGCGCCACCGCAGATGTAGTGAGTCGTCGGGTGAGTCGCATGAGGGCCTCCTCGGGCATCCGTCGTGGACAGCGACCATCTCGCCTCATCATGTCGATCGATGGTCACCATTGTGAAGAGTGGGGAAGGCTCCCGCGAACACTGATCACAGCCGTTGCCTGTCCGCACCACCGGCCCCGGGCGAACTCGCCGGTCCGCTGCCTCGCCGCCGATCGCGCCTGTCGAGATGGCGACGAACCGCCGATCAGCGACAATCCGACGTCCTAGAGTGCGACTCTCAGGCTGGCACTACACCTGCAATTCCGGGAGCGACGGTGGCCAACAACCTGATCGTCATGACATGGAACGTCGAGAACCTGTTCCCACCCGAGGACACCGACACGGCGGCGGCCGACACCTACACCGCGAAGCTCACCTACCTCGCCGGCCTGATCGTCGGCACCGGCGCCGACGTCGTCGCCCTCCAAGAGATCGGCAGCCTCCGGGCCGCGCAGGACCTGCAAGCTGCCCTCGGTGAGCCCTGGCAGGCCGTCGTGTCCTCCCACCCGGACAGCCGCGGCATCCGCGTCGCCGTCCTCGCCCGGCATCCCCTCACCGAGGAAGCGCAGATCCTCGCGCTGCCGCCCTCCGGATTGCCCGCGGTCCCCGACGTCGACGGCGACACCCTGACCCACATGGGCCGCGGAGCGCTTCAGGTACACGTCGACTGCGGCGGCGTAGGGCTGCGCCTGCTGACCGCGCACCTGAAAAGCAAACTGCTCACCTACCCGGGCGGGCGACGCTACCCCCTCAACGAGGACGAGCGCGCTCGTGGCGCCGGCTACGCCCTCCTGCGGCGCACCGCCGAAGCCGTCGCCCTGCGCGTACACCTCAACAAGGCCCTCGCCGCAGCCGCCGTGAACGGTCAACCGGGCATGCCGACCATCCTCTGCGGCGACCTCAACGACGGCCCGGACGCCATCACCACCGTCCTGCTCGAAGGCCCAGCCGACGGAGACGTCAACCGCCCCGACAAAGGCGACGCTGTCCGGCTGTACAACCTCGGACGACGCCTCCCCCCAGCCCGCGCATACTCCCGCATCTACCAAGGCAACGGCGAGCTCATCGACCACATCCTGGCAACCCGCGACCTCCAACTCCAGCTGATCACCATCGACTCCCTCGTCGACGACATCACCTCCATCGGCGCCTCCACCCGCAGCCGAAAGCAGACCGTCGTACCAGACCACGCACCGGTTATCGCGCGATTCAACGGACAACGCAACCAGCCGGTGTGACCGGCATTCGGCGTTCACGGGATGGCCGACGTGAACCGCTGCCGGTCATGGACAGCCCTCGAGACTTGTCGGTGGACCCCCGACAGCAACTCTGACACAACTTTGACAGGGTCATCGGACCATAGCCGCCCCCGCTCTCGATAATGGACACATGGCACTGTTGCTGGTTCCGTAGCGGCCATCGGTCGCACCGCTACTCGGCGCTGCTCAGTCGGTCGGCGGGTCACAAGCGCGGCTAACGTCGGTACGGACCGTGACAGCGGTGTATGCAGGTATTGGGGGTTGGATGTGTTGGCTAACGCCGACGAGAGCAGGAACGCCTGCCACGCGCTCGGCCGTCGGCTCGCCCAGTTAAGGAAGGCTGCCGGTCACACTCAGCATGAGCTGGCTCGGCTCGTACAGTACGGGCGCAGTTCGGTGGCGAACACCGAGACCGGCCACCAGCACCCGGACCGCGCCTTCTGGGCGCGCTGTGACAGCGTGCTGCAGGCCGGTGGCGTCCTCGTCAATGAGTACGACCGGATCACGGAGCTGGACCGACGCCGACGCCGCTCATCGGCGCTCCAGGAGCTCAAGACCGCGCCGGGGCCCGCGGCGCCGATGGACGCTGGGCACTCCTTACCTGGAGTGGATAGCGGTGCTGTGCTGTGGGAAGGTGCGGGCAGCATCGATGCCCGTCGGCTGGCGCTGAGGTCTTCCATTGATGACAACGTCCGCCTGACGTATTTGGAGAACGAGCTTCGGGAGGCGATCGCTGACAACGAGCGCCTCACCCCTGGGATTCTCGTAGGGCGTCTGCGACCGCTGCGCGCCTATGTCGACCAGCTCATGGCTGGCCGGCAGCACCCGCCACAACGGGCCCGTCTCTACGCCGTCGCCGCTCACCTGTCTGGGCTTCTTGGCGCGCTCGCCCTTGACCTCGGCGCGTTCGGTGTGGCGCACGCCTACGCCGCCGAAGCGTTCGACTTGGCCGAAGCTGCCGAGCAGCCCGACGTTCAAGCCTGGGCGCGTGCCACGCAGAGCCTGGTTGCCTTCTACGCCGGTAATTACCATGACGCGCTGGCTTACGCCCAGGATGGCCTGCGTCGTGGCAGCGCCAGCGGGCACCGTATCCGCCTCACGATCAACGGTCTGGCGCGAGCCCTCGCTCATCTCGGCGACCGGTACGGGGTAGACCGTGCTGTCGACGATGCCTTCACCATGCTGTCCAACTACCCGGCTGACTCGCCGGTCAGCGCGAGCCTCACCCTCGGCCCGTACTGTCCGGCAAGAACTGCGGCCAACGCGGCGACTGCTTACCTGGCGCTCGGCCGTACCGCAGGCGTCACCGACCATCTGACCGTCGCTATCACCGCGTTCGACGCCGCAGGCATGGCCGGTCCGCAGGCACTGAGTCGCCTCGATCTGGCCACCGCTCACCTGCACGCCGGCCGTCCCGACCCTGACCAGGCCGCCACGCTGGCGGTGGAAGCGCTGACCCTTACCTCGGAGCAGCGTTTCGAATCGGTCCATCAACGCGCCCGGCAGTTCCTCGTCGCCGCTCGTCCCTTCGCTCGCCATCCGCGGCTAAGGCAGGTCGCCGACCTGCTGGCCGACCGCCCACGGGCCGGTGTCATCCGAGCCGCCTTACCATCGCTGTCATGAGCAGCCGGGAACTGGCCAACCTGCAACAGCGCTGGACCGCCTACCAGGATCTACCCGAACTCACCGTTCACTGGTACTGGCGCCCAGGCTGGCGAGCCGACCGCCAGTTCTACACCTGGCACCTCACCTTCGAGCACCAACCTGAGCTTCATCGTCTCGTCACCGGCCTGCAACGCCAACTCACTCTGCCCGGGCTGGACTTGGTGCCGCTCGATGGGCTCCACCTGACCATGCAAGGTCTCGGCTTCACCGACGAGGTCACCACTAACGACATCGAGGCGATCGTCGCGGAGACCCAGCAACGCTGCGCCGGCCTGCAGCCGCTGGAGCTGTCACTTGGCCCTGTCGACCCCGATGCCGAAGGGATTGGCTTGCTCGTCCGCCCCTGGGACCGCGTCGAACACCTGCGCGCCACCATCCGTGATGCCATCAGCGCGGTATGGCCGGCAGTTCCGGAGGCTGCAGAAGGCTTTCGGCCCCACGTAACTGTCGCTTACAGCGGTTCGCAAGCGCCGACCGGACCAATCTGCGCCCGCCTCGCCGAACTACGTGACCAGCCACCCGCCCGGGTGACTATTCGACAGGCAACGCTGATCGCGCTGCGACGAGAAGACCAGACCTACAACTGGACAACTGTGGCCGTGGCACCCCTCGGCGGATGATGATCATGCTGGGTCTGCGGGGCGTGAGCGCCGAACGGATCGAGCGGGGCGCACGCCCAACCGCTCGACCCGTTGCCTATTAGCCAGCACTGGTGAGGTGACTGCCGGCGGCGGCAGGCGGTGCTGCCCCGAGCAGTTGCGCGGCTGCGTGGAGTTGGCGGTGTATGACCTGGGCGTGGTGGCTGTCGGTATGAGGTTGGTGGTGGCCTGCGGCGGCCGTGGTCAGGAACCACCAGGCTGCCCAGAGGCGGTGCCACCCCAGGGCCCACTGTGCGGCCGGTAGGCCGCCGCGGTCCGAGTAGGCGTCGGGACTGCCGCCGGTCGCGACGTAGACGCGGATTAGGTGATTGAGCTGGGCCGGGTCTGGGTTGGTGCGGGTGCCGAACCAGGTGGCGAGGTCGAGCAGTCCGGGCCCGGTGAACGCTTTCGCCCAGTCGACTAGGTGGCAGCCGTTGCGGCTGACGTGCAGCGAGGTGGGGTGGAACTCGCCGTGGCACAGCCCGAAGGGCTCTTGTTCGGCGCCGTCGGCGCGCCTGCCCGCCACGGCGGCCAGCCGCCGCAGCAGGTCCTCGATCGTGCCCGTGTTGAGGAAGCGGCCCTGGCGGTGTAGCGCGTCGAGTGCAGCGAGCGCCTGCTCAGGAAGGCGCGCCAGGGTTTGCTGGCCGAACGCGGGCAGCGTGGGCATCGGGGCGATGGCGTGGACCGCGCGGGCGGCGGCTGATGCCTCGGCCGTGGTGGGTGGGCGGATGGGGTCGCCGAGGTCGTCCATCAGCATGCCCAGCGCCTGCGGACGTAGCGTGTAGCCGTGCAGGTGAGGCACGGCGGCACCGTGCTCGTTGAGGGCTCGCAGCACGGCGGCTTCGCCGGTGAACGGTGATGTGGCGATCTTGCAGATCATGCTGCTGCCGTCGCTCAGGTACAGCCGGTGCACCGTCGACAGCTCCCACTCCTGGATGACCTGCGCGCCGACCTTTTCTCGGCCGGCGGCGGTGAGCAGGTCACGGTGAAGCTGGTCGGCCAACGCGGCACCTATAGCGAGCATGGTCTGCTCCCCGTCTGGACGCCGGTGGCGGCTCGCTCGAGCAGCGTCAGGGCGGTGTCGAGGCGGGCCGACATCCGGAGCGGCACTCGATGGTGGGCTGCCTGCTGAAAGGCCCGGAAGTACGGCAGTAGCGCGAGCAACGCCGGGCGCGTGCGGAGGAAGCGGGTGACATCACCACTGGCGTGTGCCCGTCGTAGCAGCGACGTCAGCGCGACTATCTTGTCGGCGGTCGAGGCGAGCAGCACCGGTAGGTCGTCCACGCGGATGGGCGGTTCCGGCATGTCGAGATCCTGGTGCTCGGCCTGCAGAGCGGCAATGATCCGCGGTACCTGCGGGCCGTAGGCGGTGGCGAGGATCTGGTAGATGTCCGGCGTACGGGGCGCGAAGTCGGGGATGTCGTGCAGCAGCGCTGCGGCTATCAGATCAGGGTCCGGGTTTGGTACATGCTCGCCGATGGTTACCGCGACCCGGACGGCGTGGGTCAGTGCGGGGCGGTCGTCGATGGTGTGTCCGGCGCACCATCGTTGGGCGTCGCGTAGGGCGCGGTCGATGGTGGCGGCCCGGGGAGGGGATAAGACGGTCATGGCCTGATACCTCCTGGTTGCCGTAGCATCGGCGTCATGTCGGGGCCGCTACAGCAGTGGTGTGAGCAGACGTGCGTGGTGTGTCCCGCTCAACAGCTCGGGCCGGGCCAGTTCGACGTGGTCGACCGGCCCGGACCCGAGTTTGCCTACGACACGGACATTGGATGGCGAGTCACCGTCGAGGGTGTCGCGGTGTGTGTACACCCGTATCGGGTCGGGCTTCCGCCGGGCCGCTACGCCTCGCGCGGGGAGCCTGTCCCCGTCCGGGCGTCACGACCGGCGCCGACGCCTGCTTCCCTGGTACTGCCTGCCGACCTGGTGGATCTGGAAGGCTGGCTCGTCGCCGTCCTGCGCGACGCTCCGTCGGAGCAGATCTTCGGTGCCGTCGCCCGCGCCGAGCGCCTCGCCGGCGAAAGGTTCGACCCGAAGCAGGTGGTGGCAGCCATGCGGCGAGTGCTGTCGGTGGAGCTGGCTAACCGGTGACCCCGACGGGCGCGGTCGCGGGGCCGGGCTTCTCGAAGTCGAAGTCGTGGCTGCGTCCGTCGCGTCCCAGGCCTGCGGCCTGGTAGTGAGCGTTGAGTTGGTCCAGCCGGCGGGTCACCTCGGCGGAGTCCAGCCAGTACCGCAGTGGCTGCGGCCCCCAGCCTGCGGCGGCGTAGTACGCGTCGGTCAGGCAGCCGCGGACGTAGGTGAACTCTTCCAACTCCGTAGCGTGCGGGAACGTGACCCCGAGGTCGCGCTGCATCCGGGACATGAGGGTGAACTGGGCCAGCACGGCGTGGATCATCTCGTCGACCGGCGCCGGCACCAGCAGCTCAGCGACTTCCTCGTCGCCGCCGGAGAGCTCGAACACTGCGGCCTTGAGCGCCAAGACCCGCATCGCCTCGGTCAGCAGCGGGCCCGCGTCACGGTCCAGGGACCACTGGCTGATCGCCGGGTACCCGGTGAATGTCGCCCAGCAGCTGGAGTACTTCATCGACGAGCTGCGTAGCCGCTCGGACGACGGGTGCTGCGTGATCAGGTCGAGGATCTCGGCGGCTCGGCGACCGACCTCAGCGGGTTCGGGCATGGATTGTGGGGTCATGGCACGTCCTTCCTTAGAGAGCCTTGGGCATAGGCAGGCGTAACCAGCGACGCCGGGACGCCTGTCACCGCTGTCCTCGCGCCAATGGCGCTCACGGTGATGCCCCCATTAATGCAGCGTGCGTGGATGTCGATAACCCACTGCGTCGACCTCTGACAAAGATTCGACATTGCCCGGCCTAGACCACTGTGCGGACGGATGCGGCCTTACGACGCGTCTTCGAGAGGCGCCGGTCGGCGCTGCTCGCTGTTGTAGTCGGTATTCGAATAGGCGCTTGTCGGTGGGTTGTCAGACGTGGATGAGGAGGCTTACCGACATTGAGCTCCTTCGCCTTTAGTCACTCTCGTCGCCGGGAACCTCAGCCGCGTCCCGGCCAGGATGCGTCGCGGTCGAGCCGTGACGGCGGGCGCTTTCGTGGGGCGCCGAGGACGGCTCGTCGAGCAGTTTCAGGGAGGAATGCTGGATGTTCGATCAGGGAGAGCTGGAGCGTTACGGCTATCGGCAGGAGTTGAACCGCCACCTGCGGTTCCGGGATCTCGTGGCCTACGGTTTGGTGTACATGGTGCCGATCGCGCCGATGGCGATCTTCGGCAGCGTGTACGCCGGCTCCGGTGGGATGGTGGCCCTGGCATACGCGGTCGGTGTGGTGGCGTTGGTGTTCACGGCGCTTTCCTATGCTCAGATGGTCAAGGCGTTCCCGATGTCGGGCAGCGTCTACAACTACGCCGGCCGGGGCATCAGCGCACCGGTCGGTTTCCTCGCCGGTTGGGTGATCCTGCTCGACTACGTTCTCGTACCGGGCCTGCTGTATCTGGTGGCGTCGGTGGCGATGCACGCCACCGTGCCGGCGGTGCCGGTGTGGTTGTGGCTGCTGGGGTTCGTCGCGGTGAACACGGTCGTCAATTCGGTCGGCATCCGAATGACCGCGATGGTGACCCGGGTGATGCTCGTCGGCGAGTTGATCGTCCTGGCGATCTTCCTGGCCATCGGCTGCTGGGCTCTCGCCTCGGGTAGGGGCCGGTTCAGCTGGGACGCGTTCTACAACGCCGACACGTTCACCTGGTCGGTGGTGGCGGGGGCGGTGTCGATCGCTGTACTCAGCTTCCTGGGCTTCGACGGCATCAGCATGCTGGCCGAGGAGACCCGGGGCGGTTCTCGGCAGATCGGCCGCGCGATGGCCGCCGTCCTGATCCTGGCGGGGGTGTTGTTCATCGCCCAGACGTGGCTGGCCGCGATGCTCGTCCCCGACCCAAGCGTGCTCTTGGCGCAGGGCGATCCGAACGGCACCGCCTTCTACGACGCTGCCGCGGTGGCCGGCGGCGGCTGGCTTGCGATGCTGTGCGCGGTGGCGACGGCCATCGCGTGGGGGTTGCCGAACTCGATGGTCGCGCAGGTCGCGACGTCCCGGCTGTTGTACGCGATGGCCCGCGACCGGCAGCTCCCGAGCTTCTTGGCGAAGGTGTCGCTCCGCCGGAACGTGCCGATCAACGCGACCCTGCTCACCGGGGTCGTGTCCCTCACGCTGGGCCTGTACATGGCCACCCGCGCTGACGGGATCACCCTGCTGTCGTCGCTGATCAACTTCGGGGCGATGGTCGCGTTCCTGGTCCTGCACGTCTCCGTCGTCGTGCACCACCTCATCCGGCGGCGCAGCGGCAATTGGTGGGCGCACCTGGTCATGCCGGGGATCGGGTTCGCGATCCTCGCCTATGTGGTGGTGAACGCGAACATCGCCGCGCAGCGCCTCGGCCTGGCCTGGCTCGCCCTCGGCATAGTCGTGCTCGCCGGCCTCTACCTGTCCGGCCGCCGCCCGTCGCTGTCCGGCCTGGCGCCAGCGCAGCCGTCCGCTCGTGACCTGGAGCGGGTGTGACCACGATGTCTTCCGGAAGTCACTTCACGTATCGGCCGGCGCGCGACGAGTTGGCCTACACCTTCGGCGGGCGGATCCCGGTAGCGCATGTGCGCTCCGGTGACGTGTTCACCGTGCACACCGAGGACTGCTTCGGCGGCCGGGTGCGCGGTCCGGCGGATCTGCCGTCGCAGGTGTGTGCGATGCCGTATCTGAATCCGGTGTCGGGGCCGTTCTTCGTCGAGGACGCCGAACCCGGCGACACCCTCGCCGTCCACATCGCCTCGATCGTTCCGGCCCGGGACTGGGGTGTGTCCGCGACGTTCCCGTACTTCGGGGCGCTGACCTCCACGCCGCACACCACCACCCTTCAACCACCCCTCGACGAGCGCGTCTGGGTCTACCACATCGACCCCACGGCCGGAACCGTGCGGTACTGCGCCACCACCAGCGGCCACAGGGTTGAGCTGCCGCTGGATCCGATGATCGGCACGATCGGCGTCGCCCCCGCCGCGATGGAAACCCGCGCCACGATCGTCCCGGACTACTACGGCGGGAACCTCGACACCCCGCAACTGCGCGCCGGCACCACCCTCTACCTCGGCGTCAACGTCCACGGCGCGCTCCTCGCCCTCGGTGACGGACACGCCCGCCAAGGCGAGGGTGAAGCGTGCGGGGTCGCGGTGGAGATCGCCACCGTCACCACCCTCGCCGTCGAGGTCATCAAGGGCGGCATTCCCACCGCATGGCCGCGGCTGGAAACCGACACCGCGATCATGTCCGTCGGCTGCGCCCGACCACTCGAGGACGCCTACCGCATCGCCCACCAGGACCTCACCACCTGGACCGCCGACCTCTGCCGTCTGGACACCCTCGACGCCTACCAGCTCATCTCCCAAGCCGGCCGGGCACCGATCGGCAACGTCTGCGACCCCAACTACACAATCCTCGCCGCCATCGACAAAGCCCACCTCCCCCAGCCGCAGCCCGCCTACGCAGACGCCCACGCCCGGCTCCGCAGCCTCACCCAGGGGCAGCCATGACCGCGCCGGTACCCGGGCTGCCGCTGCGCGACGAGCTGTACCTGCTCGCCCACAACGACGACACCGGCCAACCCCACATCCACCGCCAAGCCCTGGCCCTCGGTCTCGCCGGCGCCGTCCTCATCGACCTCGTCCTCACCGGCCGCACCACCCTCGACGGCAGCGGCCATCCGGCCCGGGAGCAGCGGATCCGGCTGCACATCGACCGGCCCGTCGGCGACCTCATCACCGACACCGCCCTCACCAGCCTGCGCCACACCCGGCCCGCACCACCGCTGCGCCACTGGCTACGCGGATTCGCCGACGACCTCTACGAACGCACCCGCGCCGGCCTGCACGCCGCAGGAATCCTCCGCCACACCAACCACCGCCGACTCGGCGGACTGATCCGCGCCGACACCTACCTACCCACCCACCAGCGCTGGCCCGTCATCGCGCGCGCCCGCCTGCGCTACCTCGCCGACGGCCGCGAACAACCCGACAACCACACCGCCGCCCTCGCCGGACTCGTCGTCGCCCTCAACCTCACCGACCACCTCTATCTCCACGACGACACCACCACCGTCGCCAACCACCTGCGCGCCATCGCCGACCAACACCACCGGCCCGTCCGCGACATCACTACCGCCGTCGACGCCGCCGTCGGCGACCTCGCCACCGCCACCTACCGCTAACCACCAGGAAGGAACCCCCGACACCGTGATGCTCCGCTCGACGGTCCCCACCCGCCTGGCGGTGAACCTGGTCGGCAGCGTCCTGCTCGCCGACTGCCCCGCCAGCACCCCCGGCCATCCGACGCCCGCGTCGACCGCGCCCGCGGTCACCGGCAGCCGATCCGCCACCACGCATCCCGGCGCCACCGGGCCAGGAATGACCCCGTGGCAGCGGCTCACCGCCCTCGCCGACCCCATCGACACCACACCCGGCCAGGCGCCGAAGAAAACGAACGAGCACCTGCCCGGCGGCCTGCACCCATACCTGCCCGAAGCACGCCTGAAAGACGCGGACGTGCTGGCCGGCGCGGTAGCGCCCCGAGAACGGGCCACCGACCTCGCCTATCCCGGCTGCTCATCAGCGGCGTCGTCACGCTCGTGAGCAGCCGATCCCTCGACCAGGCCCTGCGGGCGACGAGCCTGCGTGTCATCGCCGACATCCCCGGCATCACCTCCCGCGGCCAGAGCACCGACCTCGTCGGCCCCACCGGCCTGACGTTCACCGTCACCGCCGACGGATCCACCTCGCAACTCCTGGACGACCCGCAAAGCGGCGAGGTCCTCGCCGCGCACGAACGGCTGACCGGCCGCCGGGCGGGCCTGTTCTCGTACGTCCCCATCCTCGAACGCGGCCACACCACCCACGCCGGCGCCCCGTCGGACCCTGACCGGCCGGCCACCAACCTCCAACATCGCAGGCGCGATCAGCAGCAGGGGTCACCCGAGCTGCGACGCGCAGCCACGGCAGCACCAGGCCACCGAATCATCGCCACCGCCAACCGACAACGGTGAAGGAAAGAGGTACTTCCTCATGGATCTACGAACGTGGGCCGGCTCTGGCCGTCGAACGGGCCCGAGAAAGCAACCCCGCCAGGAGTGGAAGGTTCGATCAGCCGGGAGCCGTCGGTGATGTCGTCGCAGCTGCAGACGCCGGGCGCCGGCCCCACGCCAGATCGGCCGCGCTATAGAACCGAAACGACGCCTCCGCACACCCCGCTGCGGCCGACGTGGGCATGCCGGGCCTGCGGTCAGCCGTGGCCATGCCCGCAGGCCCGGCTGCTGTTGAAAGTGGAGTACGAATCGGCTCTCCCCGCGCTCTCGATCTACCTCAGCGGGCTGATGTTCGAGGCGATGCGCGACCTGTTCCACCTCAACCCCCACGACGGACCGAGCCCGCAGGAGATGTTCGACCGCTTCGTGGCCTGGGGCCCCTTCCGCAGATCAATCCTGAAGCAGCAGTGAGCAAACACCGCAGCCTGCCGCCGGTGAGGGGACCTCCGCGACGGCCTGGCCCCACTTCCCCTCTACATCACCGCACGACAAACGCTCGCATCACCGCCCCTACGACGACGTGATACGCGCTCATCCCCGTTCGCGATCAAGGAGGAACCTTGAGCATCACCGCAGACAAACCCGTCACGACCGTCGCACAGGACCCGCGCACGCTCGTGTCGGCCGAGGTGTTCGACAAGCTGACCCGCTACTTCGCCGCCCGGCAGGAGGTAAGCCACACCTACGCCGAGCGTGCGGTCGGGCAATTCCTGGTCTTCCTGAAGGCCCACGCCGACCAGGCCGGCAAGCCCGACTTCGGGATGCTCCTGCCAACCGGCGAGTCCTACCGGGTCGTGCCCACCCGACCGGTCGACGCCGTCTGGCACGCCCTCCTGCAGATCAGCGAGCCCTACACCGCCGCCTGCCACCAGATCGCCGGCCACTACGTGCACCACCGGCCGATCCTGACCGAAGCCATGCGAGACGGCACCGCGATCACCTACACCCTCGCGGCGTTGCACGACACCGGCTACCAGATCGACATGGAATTCTGGGGCGGTGAGGCCGAGTCCTGCTGTCCGCCGAACCCGCCGCAACCCGGCCGGTAACAGGAGAACCTGATGCGCAGCGACTGGACGACCCTGCCCCGCAGCGTGATCACCAAAATCACCGACCAGGTCGGTGGAGCGTTCGAGGCAACCCCGGCACCCGACGGCAACCACGCACAGATCGCCTCGACCGTCACCGGCCCGTCCGGACCGGTCTTCGTCAAAGCGGCCTACGGCGAATGGGCCGTCCAGTCGCTGCGCTACGAGCTGGCCGTCACCCAAGCCGTCGACCGGTACCCGCCAGCGCTGCGGTGGCACTTCGAGGCCGATGGCTGGCTGGTGGTAGGGACCGAGCATCTCGCCGGCCCCCACCCCGACCTATCCCCCGACAGCCCCGATCTCGACCTGCTCACCGCCGCCTTGAAAGACCTTCAGCAGACGCCGGCGCCGGGCGATCGGTGGTTCACCCCGGCCGGGCGGCTCGGGTTCGCACACCCGGCGATGGACGGCGGGACACTCGTGCACTCCGACCTCAACCCGACCAACCTGATCGCCACCCCGCACGGCCTGCGCATCGTCGACTGGGCCTGGGCCACCAAAGCAGCTGCCTGGGTCGAACTCGCACTACTCGTCCAATGGCTGATCGGCAGCGGCCACACCGCCGACCAAGCCGAAGACTGGCTCGGACAATTCCCGGCCTGGACCGCCACAGGCGGTGACGTGCTAGACCACTTCGCCTCGGCCAACGCCGCGAAGTGGGCGGCCAAGGCCCGACACAACACCGAACGCTGGGTACAAGACCTCGCCCAATGGACCGGCGAGTGGGCAATCCACCGGGCCCACGGGCGCGTAGCTCAAGGCCGTGAGCCACGGCCGAGGGCCCGACAGTCTTGACAACCGGCAGGCTGGACAAGGTCACCCCACGCCCCAGGATCTCGGTCCGACCAGGTCAGGGATGAACTCGCGCGCTGAGCGCCCGAACCGCAGGGAGCCAACGATGGCCGATCCGCTCGACACCGAGCTCACGGAGACGGCTCGCGCTCGACTGGTCGACAAGCTGCTCGCCGACGGTGCGATCACCTCACCGGCCGTGGAAGCGGCATTCAGACAGGTCCTGCGGCACCTGTTCACGCCCTCGGGAGTCAGTGTCGATGCCGCGTACGCCGACGACGTGGTGGTCACCCGCCGCGGCCCGGACGGCAAGGCGACCAGTTCGATCTCCGCGCCGTGGCTCCAAGCCGCCATGCTGCACGCCGCCCACCTACGGCCCGGCGCACGGGTGCTGGAGGTCGGATCCGGCGGCTACAACGCCGCGCTCATCGCCGAGGTCGTAGGCCCGCACGGCACGGTCACCAGCATCGACATCGACCCCGCCGTCATCGCCCACGCCCGCACCGCCCTCGACACCGCCGGCTACCCGCACGTTGCGGCGGTGCACGCCGACGCGGACGAAGGCTGGGCGGCGGCCGCCCCGTACGACGCCATCATCGTCACCGTCGAGACCAGCGACATCCCACCCGCCTGGACCGACCAGCTCGCCCCCGACAGCGTCCTCGTCGCCCCACTCCGGATGCGAGGCCACACCCGCTGCCTCACCCTCGTCCGCGACGGCGTACACCTCGTCGCCACCAATGCCCTCGTCTGCGGCTTCGTCCCGATGCAAGGCGTCGGCGCCAACCCCGTCACGCCACACCACCTACGCGGCGACGACGTCACCATATTCGTCGACGACCCTGTCACCGAGGCCCTGGATCTCCGCGCGGTGCCCGCCGCCCTCAACGGACCGCGTCACGACGCCTGGTCACCGGTCACCACCCCACCGGCGACCCCCTTCGACACCCTGCACCTGTGGCTGGCCAGCCAACCCCACCCTCACGGTCTGCTCGCCGTCGACCGGCAACGCGCAGCCGACCTGGCACCGCAGAACTGGGTGGCCTGCCCGGCCCTGCTCACCGCCGACAGCATCGCCTACCTCGCCACCCGCCAACTCGACGACACCACCTGGCAGTTCGGCGCCCACGGCTACGGGCCCCACGCCACCACACTCACCGGCCACATGCTCGACCTCATCGCCGCCTGGGACCGCCACCACCGACACCAACCCGGCCCGCACATCGCCGTCTACCCCACCGGCACCGCACCCAGCCCCACCAACCACCTGCGGCTACTGATCCCCCGCCCGCACACCACCATCGCGATCACCTGGACCAGCAACGGCCAGCCTGCATAACCAGCAACGGCCCCTCCACGCCCGCGCGAACCAGCGTCGCAAACAGAAGCGGCAGACCAGCCCGTGACGGCGTCCTCGCCCAAGTTCCATCCCCGTCTCACGCCGCAGCCCACCCTTATGAAAGCGGTCAAAGAGATCTGCGGACCGCGGCGACTCCGCAGGCCAGCACGAACGCGAGCGCGATCATCGCGATCCGCAGCCAGGGCACATCCCGTACCGGCCGGACATCGATCGATGCCGCCAGTCCCAACTGAGCCAGCAACAGCACACACACGGCGACGCTCAGCGCCCGATACGTGTTCCCGAACTCGATCCAGAACACCCAGGTTCCGGCGATGGCGGGGACGACCATCAGCGGGCTCAGACCGATCAGCGGGACGGCAAGCCTCCACCGCATACGGGCATTCACCGCCGCTACCTCCGTCTACCGCCGTCGCCGCCGGCACACACACTGCCACCCTGCGGTCAGCAGGGCTCCACGCGCGGCGGATCCGCGGCCTCCGCGGCAGACTGCCGCAGGAAGCCGAGCACCCTCCCCCATGGGCTCTCGCGTTTCCCGTACGGTGTCCCTGCGCCGTAACGAGCAAATCACTGTATGCGTTGGCATCTCGCGAGGGCTAGGACTGATGTTCGGAGACAGAGCCAACCTTCGGCTGTCTATGGCAAACCTCGACTTCCTCGGCGACGACGACACGCTGCGCACGAACGCAGCACACGCTGTCGACGAGTTCGCTTCCCGGTCCGCGCCGAGGCTTCACTCTGGCCAGGACCGCACCGCGTCCGTGAGCCTGCTCCTCACCAGAGCCGGACAGGTGGAGGACGTGACGATCAGCCGCGACTGGCGACGCCAGGCTGGCGTGACCCGTATCGGGGATGCCGTCTACGAGGCATACACCTGCGCGCTGGGGAGCATCCTCGAAGCCATCGCACTCGAGGAGTTGCAGCGAGACCAGCCCGCCCCGGCTCGACCAGCACAGCCGCCGGCTATCAGCACGGAGCCCGAACTCGACCAAGCCCTCTGGCTGCAGCGCACGTGGGGCGCCCTGCACCACATCGACGCCGAACTCGCCCAGCTGACCCGCGCACCGGAGCAGCCCGAGCAACGGACGTTCTCCAGTCCGCACGGATGCCTGACGCTTCACCTGCGCGGCGCGGGCATCACGGCGATCACCTCAGACACGGCGCGCGTCGCCGGCATGGACACCGAACAAATCCGGTTCGAGGCTCGATCACTCTTCCGGACCTACGAGCTCGCCCGTCCCGGAGAGACGGAGGCGCGACGATGAAGGACCTGGAAGTCATCACCGACGCGCTGCGCGACGAGGGCAAGAAGTGGCTGGCGATGTCCGACAGCATCGCGGCGGTCAAGACAGCCGCCGAACAGCTGCATCTCGAGCCGTCCGCGTTCTTCATCGGCGACGCGAGCGTGGTCCTGCACGCCGGCTCCTACCGGGACTTCCACACGTTCATGGTGCGGATCCTGAGCGGTGCCGTCACGGAGTTCGATCAGATCGGCGCGACGCTGCGGCGCATCGCTGACGAGTACGACCGGGCCGACGAGGTCGTCTCCCTGGACCTCGACAAGATCTACCGCGCATGATTATGGAAGGCAGTGCAGGTGCAGCCCGCAAGCAGAGACCTTGAGTACGGCGAGCCGTTCAACAAGGCGTTCGACCAGATCCGCTCCGGCATCGACGGAGCCGTCGGTTCCTTCAACGACATCGTGGAACGAGTCAACGAGCACAGGTGGCTTCTCGGACCCGCCGGGCTGTGGTGGATCAAGCAGAACCTCGACGCCACACGCCGGGCCATGAACACGGTGCTCGACCAGGTCGACCATGCGCTGGAACGCCAGGTGCCGGTGCTGTCGCTGATCAACGTCAGCTTCCGGTGGGTCAACGACGTCAAGACTCCCGTCTCCGAGTTGTCGTTCACCGCCACTGAGCCGCGCAGCGACAACATCGCCAAGTGGAGCGGTGACGCGGCGATCGCCTACAACGCCAAGGCCACCAAGCAGAAAGCCGCGATCGACGAGTCGGTGCTGAAGGCCGAGTTCATCAGCCAATGGCTGTTCAAGATCGCCCGCTCGAACGTCGATTACGCCGTCGAGCTGGCCAAGATCGTCACCGGACTCGCCGGCAAGTTGGCGCAGGCCGCCACCGAGGCCAGCACCGTCATCGACATCCCCTGGGCCATCTCCACCCTCGCCAAGTCGGTCGGTGACCTCGTCACCGCCGGCCTCAACACCCTGCTCACCGTCGGGCAGCGCTTCATGGACGCCCTGGGCAACATCCGGGACATCGCCACCCAGGTCGGTGACTACTCGAAGCTACCCGCAAGCCAGTGGCCGCAAGCCGTACGGGACTGACCCAGCACAAGGCGCCCCCTCTCCAGAGGCCACAGCGTGCGCTACCCGGCAAGCGTCGGCGTTCACGGCAAATCGGAAAGGCAGTGGCCCAGGGCGACGAGTCAAGGCCTCTCAGGCCGTCGGCACCGCCGCTTGCGTGGCCCGCAGAATCGTCAACGACTTCTCCGCCAACACCGAGTTCGCAACGTAAGACTCGCCGCCGACGGCGAGCCACACCTTCACCACCAGGTTGCCGGTACGCGCGTGCACCATGTACTCGGCGTACTTGAACCCCGGGGTCGACCGCTTGGTGAAAGCCTCCGCCTCCTCCCCCACCCCTGGCACAACTCCGGAGGGCGTCATCCCCGTAGCCCGCCGCGTCCCGCGATACAGCTGCCGCGCCTCGTCGGCCGTCGCGAGCGTCGACGCCTCGACCCGAAGATTCGCCTGGTAGCCGCCCTTGGTCCGCATCTCGAACAGGCAGGCGGCACCGGGCCGAGCCAGCGGCGGCCGCGGATCTTCGCGCGTCACCTCGGGCGCCAGGTCCGCCACGACCTTCACATCCGTCCTCGCGCACAGGTCCAGCCCATCTGCGGTGTATGCCGGTTCGGCAGGTGCTGTCGGGCTGGCTGTGACGCCGGTAGCCGAGGCAGATGGCGGGGTAGGCGCCGCGTTCGGAGCGTCATCGGCGTTGTCACAGCAGGCCATCGCTACGGCGAGCAGGACGGCAGCAGTGGCGGCCGGGAGACGGACCGAGGTAGGCACGACCCGAACATACCCGCTGTCACCGGACACGACTGTCCGTGCAAGCGGCCACTAGGGTTCACGTATGGCCTCCCGTGAGACACCGGAGCAGATAGCCCGCACGAGAACGGTCACCACCGACGCGGTCCTCGGCGGCAGTGTCGACCTGCGCGTCTACCCGTACCGGCTTCTCACCGTCCTGTCGCATCGCGGCGTGGGCGGTGACCAGGTCACGCAGGCCGTCGCCGCCGCAGAGGTGCTGGAACGATTCGGCTGGGAACTGATCACAATCTCCGAGTTCGCGAGCAGCAGGATGGTCTACGCGATCATGCGCCGACGGTGACGCCAGACCCTCCATGACTACCGCGGAACGCCGTCGCGAGAGCGACTACTGGGCGATGGCCCACAGAATGACAATTATGGGTCCAACCTGGGGCTCAGGCAGGCTTCGCACCTGCGACACATGGTTTAGGAAGGCGACAGCGGCGGTCTCGACATCATGGCCGCGACCTGCTTGTTGTCGACTCCTCACCGACTCAAGGGGAATGATCATCGCAGACCGTCGCGGTGGGGCACCGGTCGATCTGGATCAGCCGATCAGCGACAACCCTGGCATCAGTCGTAGCTGAGCGAGATGCAGCAGGCGTGGCGTGCCGCATCGGTTGAGGGCGTCAGCTGGCAAGGCCAGGGCAACTAGTGCTCCCCGACTGTGGTCACGTGAGCTTGACGACAAATGAAGCAAAACGTACCGACACGCCCGATGGGCTCGGCGTGTCACAGGTGCCAAGTATGCTAGGTCCAGCAAGGGAGTTGCAAAACGACTACCCCACGTAACCGGTCAGGACGAGAGGTAGCGATGTTGGAGCGCCAGGAGCTTCCCGAGTGGGCCCAGCGTTTACACGAGGCGCTCACGCTTTCCCGCGTTCCGGTTGAAAGGCTGTACGCCGAGCTTGGACTCCCACACGGGGGTGGATGGCTCGGAGACGCTCTAGCTGGGCGCGCTCCAGCCTCTCGCTCCCGACTCGCCCTGCTCTCGGCGCTGTCAGGCATTCCCTTGGCGGTACTCGTCGGCGATACCCCGATCCAACGAAGCCTTGCGGTTGCTCTACGCGCTGGCCTGAGCGCTACTCAGGAAGATATTGGCGCAGCGGCCGACAGGGCGGAGACCTTCCTCCGCGACCTCGAGCTCCTCTTGTCGTGGTATCCGCAAGAAGCTGCGCGGGCGAGTGCACTCGCAAAGGATGCGCGTAGAGCAGTCGCCAGTGACAACTATTACGTGCGAGCAGCGCAGCGAACCGCTGAGCGTCTTCGCGACTACTTGGCTTTGGACGATGATCAGCCCATCGGAGACATAGTCGAGCTTATTGAGGCTCTCGGCGTAGCGGTCATCTTCGACAGCATGCCAGGAGCTGTTCAGGGGATAACCCTGCGGGACCCCTCGGAGAACGCGTGGCGAGCTGTGATCGTTGTTAATACGAACGACACGTGGTGGGGTAGGCAACGTTTTACCTTAGCTCACGAGTTGTGCCACTTCCTGTATCAAGACGATAAATCCTTCTTTGTAAACAGGAAGCACTACGAAGAGCAGGACCTTGTGGAGATCCGAGCAGAGGCATTCGCTCGCCACTTCCTGGCTCCAGACGTCGCGGTTCGAGAGTTCTGGTCAGAGCACGGACCCAAGCGTGCGGTGGACGGTTACGGCGTACCACTTGCCAAGTTCATGATGCGCTTCGGACTGAGTCGCCAAGCGAGCATCAAGACGCTAACCGAAGCCGCCGGCGTGCCGGAAACTGCCTTAGAACCCTATAAGAGGATCCGGATTTCTGACATTATGAGGCAGGCGCGCCTAAGTCAGGAATGGCTAGATGCTTGTGCAAACCAGGGAGACTCTTCTGCCTCGCACTGGGCTTTGTCGATGGCTCTTGATGCATATCGCGATGGGCTAGTGTCCTCGGAGGTAGTGGCTCGAATCCTGGGCCGTGGCGACGATGCCGCGGGAGTTGAGCGAGAGTTGGCAGCTCAAGGGTATGAACAATCTGCGACCCTCGTTCGGCCCAGGCAGCAGCCCTAATCTATTGCGCGGCCGGATCGCACACGGCACATGCTTGACCGTCAGAAGACTTGCGACATTCAAGAGCGCTTGCACTCGCGGGGGCCGCATCGCCCGGAACTCCACTGACCGCGTTGGCCATGGTAAATGCTTCGAACGCATCCACGCTTGTGTAGAGTCCGCCACAGATAAGTTCACCCAGTACATGCCCAAAGTGGCGGGCAGGGATGCCGTGCTGGGATGCGACGAGACTCGCGCCGCCATCATTTACCAGGAAGACGATACTGATGCCTTCGCCCGCTCGAGCGATGCACAGGGCAATCGAAGCGGCCTCCCCGAGGTGAGCTAAGGCATGGACTGGCTCATCGGCTCGACGGGGTAGGTTCTGCAGCTTCCGGTGGACCTCATCGAAAGTGAGGCTGTCGTAATTCTCGTCGGGATCGACCTGACAGGAGCCGCCATCAAGGATTGAAGCCTTCGCCATCGCTGCGGCGGTTCGGACCCTACCGTCAACACGGGTGGCCGGACTTGCGTTGCGCTCGACTTCCATGGCTACGCTCTCGGCGATGCGCAAGCGTCCTTCGTAATGCGCCTTGAATCGCGGGATGCAGTTGCGGTTGCGTCCGACACTGATGAGTACACCGGTATCGGCATACGCCACTGCATTAGGCCAGCCCCGTCGAGGTACTGCAGTACTGAAGGCGTGGCGGCGTTGGGGCATGGAGGCGGCAGGCGGGATGTTCCTCAGGCGTGGACGCATCATGTTGGGTGACATCCTGGGTGGTTCCGCAGTCATCGGCCCCCGCCCCTCCACGCTAGGGGATTGCGGGGCTACTGCCACTCGCAGCCCCAAGCGTCACTCTACTCCCAACCGACGACTCGTACTCGTCCCGCACCCCACACCATCGCCGCACACTGCACCTGCTGCACCCCGGGCCCGGGAGCGGGTTCCATTGCTGGTCCGAGAGCCACTGTCGGGCAAGGCGACGAACACGTCCACGAGCCATCCTCATTAGTGCAGCATCTCGCGTCGTATAGGTATGGACGACGGCTGAGTCGGGGGAGAGGACCTCCAACTGGACCTCGCCGTGATCGGCGCCATGGTGCCGCGAAAGTCCTGCCTCCAAAGCGACGAGGTCCCAAGCAACGGCGAGGAAAGTACTGAAAATTTGGTCGTCGTCCACTTCGGGCTGTACTTGGACAGTCTTGATTTCGCGCATCACTAACGTGTCGCCGGCGAGCCAATAGGAGTCGGCCTTCGTCGCGATGACTGCGTCAGCTACGCCATCATAGGCGTAGATGGTCTTCTCGGCCGTTAGAGATCCGACCTGACCTGCGCGCAGAGGACAAGTTTCAAGGTGGGATCGTAGAAAGGGGTACGCGAGCTCGTAGTCGGCAGGGTCAATAATACCGCCCGCGACGGTGGCAAGGCGACCGAGATCCGCAGGGTTAGGGAGATCGGCGATCGAGCAAGGAACACCTCGGGCGTGGGCGTGCGCAATCCAGCGATGAACGGCCAACCCTCTCAGTAGCGCCTGGTTGCCCTCCTCAACCCGAGGCAAATGCACCTCACGTTCCATGTACCACTGTGCAGGGCACCGCTCATAAGCTTCTAGGTCAGATGCTGAAACGGACCTAGTCCATGGTCCTGGCTCGCGCGCTTGGAGTAAGCCGTCTACCCGCGCCAACGAGTCACATGCTCCTGTGAACTTACATTCACCACACGACCTGCCGGCTAGTTTGACTTCGCCACGAAGGGCTGCGAACACGTCTGCCCGGGCGTGCTCTTCATAGAGCCTCTGGGCGTCATCGCGGGTAACGCCCGTCAGCAGGTGCTGCTCGATCCCGTCGACTAGCCCAACTTCGGTTACCCATATTCGTTGAACAGGCACTTGGCTTGCGTACTCTCCCGCGACGTGTGCTGCTATATATGCCCATGAGGTCACGGAAGCATCGGCCGTCGAAAGCCGCAGTCTTCGAATCTCACGGCGACCGTCCCGGGTCTCATACAAAAGCGCCCATGCGGCTAGGCTTGCGTCCGGGCCCTTCAGAGTCTCTACCCAGCCGTCCAGGAAGCGAAGTGCACCCAATTCCTCCTCACGGGCTTCGTGATACTCAAAGTATCGCTCGAGGGCATGCCTAAAGAATTCCCGCACCCCATCATGGAGTCCATCGAAGGAGCCCTTCTGAGTCTCCACAGCCGGCCATAGGTTGTTGCCGCGGTTGGTGAGCCGGCCAACCCTCTTGATCGCATCGGCGAGCTTGCCCAGGGCAAAGGGCGACTTGCGCGGAGACCAGTTTCCAGTCTCAGGAACAGTCTCGGGACGGACCTTCAGCGCCAGGCACAGCGGGCAGGGGTGGTGATGACCCGCTGATTCCGCATCGCTTGCGCTAACGCGGAAGACCTCGGCGTCCTTGCGGAGCGGAATTCCCGGGTTCCAGATCAAGGTTATCCCGCCTCGCTCGACGCGGGGAGCGTCACCGCTCCGACGCTCCCATGATTTCGTAGGCAATGCCGAGTCTGCATTCTAGAACCCGACCTGGAGGTTGACGCAAGCAACTGCAAAGCGCTCGAACGCGTGTCCGACAGAAGCGGCCCTTATGAGTACCGCTCACTTCCGCACCGCCTTCTACCGCGCGTCGGTTCAACCGCCATCCCGATGCTCCTATGGAGGTCAAGGGGTGAGGGCAGCGAAGTCCGCGCGTAGGGCGGTGTAGACGTAACGGACGATGCGGCGCTTGAGGCAGCGGAGGCTTTTTCTGCTTGCTGAGGCCTTCAGTGATGCGTCGTTGCTGGTAGACACGGGTGCGTGGGTCGTAGCGCAGGCGGCAGAGGGCGATGGTGTGTAGTGCGTGATTGTTGCCGCGGTCGCCTCCTCGGTGGAGGCGATGGCGGCGGACCCGTCCGGAGCAGGCGGGGATGGACGCCGCAGAGGTGGGCTAGCTAGCGCTGCTTCTGATCGCAGCTGGTCGGGGTTGTCGCCGGCGGTGGTGAGCAGTTGGGCTGCGACGTTCGGTGCCGACGCCGAACAGGGCGCTGGTGCGGGGTACGGCCTGGCGGACCAGGGGCGCCAACTACCGATCGAGGGCGGTGACCTCCTCGGTCAGGATGCGGGCTCTCCTGCCAGCTAACGCGGCGGCGGTGGCCTGCTCCGGGTCGTGGATTGTCAACGCCGGCTGAACTTCAGGCGGAGCCGACAGACGTCATCACAGAGCATGTTCAGGCCGGCCGCCTTGTCATGTGCACCACCTCGGAGTCCCCGGACCACCCGGAGTACCACATCACGCAGGGGCACAACTACGGAAGCCCGAGCGCCCCGTTTACCTGGGGCACCCGACCGCTGGTGCTTCGTTACATCACCACGCCGGCCGGGTCCATCGCGTGGAAGAAGCACCTCGCTGCCCAAGCCGCCGCCACAGCGCGGAAAGCCCGGGAGGAGGCCGCCGCGGAAGAGCGACGCCAGGCGCATCTGGTCCTGGTGGCCGACCGGGTCTTCTCCGCCGCCCAGGGTGGCGCGGCGACGGTAACGGCGATGGCGGCAGCCACCGGGTTCGACACGGGCGACATCCAGGTCGCGGTTCACCAACTCGTTGCGGATGGACGGCTCGTCTATGACGGCCGCCGACTGATCAGCGGCCACCGATGGCGACCCGCCACCGGCACCTAAGGGTCGGCGAACGCGAGGCCGTGCTGGCCAAGGAGTTCGTGGCCGCATCCACATCAACACATGGGGCAAGCCACCACCGGGACAGCATGGACACCCAAGCCCGGATCTCGTTGTCCGTGGGCATGACTCTCGGCGTCGCGGCCGAGCCCGGGCCGACCCGGTCTGCGCCGGGTGCAGGTGCCAGAGTGGTTCCACCACGGCAGCCTGCTCGGTAGCACCCGGCCCGAAAGTAGCGGTCGGTGGTGCCGAGAGGCGTGGCCCAGTAGGGCTTGCAGCTGGACGGAGTCGGGTGGCGTAAATGTGACGGAGTCGGTGCGGTCGGAGGCCAGGGAGGCCGGCATCAGCGCCGACGGCGAGGACGATTTGAGTGATGCCCGAGGTGGTGAGCCGGCCGCGTTGCCCGGTCACAGCGGCCCCGGCTCGCCGCCCCGGGCAGCTCCAGCGCGGTGAGTCGATCGCGGGCCGAGCCGGCACTGGGACCTGGCGAACTTCGTCGCCTTTGCCGTGCAGGCAGATGGTGCCGGTGCGGGCGGTGAGGGCAAGGTCGGCAACGTCGAGGCGGGGCGCATCCCTCTGCTCCGGGCGCCGGTATCAGAACGACACGCTGAGCTGCTCGATTGCTGCACGAGCCCGCTCCTGAGCATCTGCCGTACTGCCAGCCACCACGCCCATAGCCACTGGAGCGAGAAAGCCCTTCAACGCGTTGACGGCACGACGCACCTTTCTCCGGTTAGGTTCAGTCTGCGCGGCCTCGACAAAGACATCGGCAGCCGCCACCCGTGCCTCACGGAGATCATCTTCACTCAAGCCAACGGCGGCCAGCTTCTCTACCGTGTCTGCCACCGCTTGGACGATGAGTTCGAACTCCGGAGCTACCTGCTCCGTATGGCTGCGCGCTTGGCTGACGGTGTTGTTCCCCCAGGCTAACTGTGTCCTGTCCACGTTGCCGTGGATGACCGGGCCATAGTGGTTGATGATCGTGCCGAACTCTGCAGGCGACATGGTGTCCTGCGTTCTCACCGTGCCTTCATGATCCCCGCGACGAGCCTGCGAAAAAGCACGACTGGCGGCCGACACCGCTGACTGTCGCAGTAACAGCCTTCCGGACGGGCCGACCCAGTGGACGAGGCCTCAGGGATCTTGCCAGCGGCCACCGCGCCGATCACCGCGCAGAGGATCGAAGCCAATTGCTTGGAGAAGTGATAGGAAAAGGTCAGAGCCCCGGTGACCAGCGCTAACGCGAGGCCAATCTTGATGATCTCCGCCGGATTTTGGGCAGCATCGGATAGCTGGCCATTAGCCGAAAATTGCCGTAAAGAGCCTCTCCGGCGGGCTCATCCCTAGTAGCCCCTCCTAAGTCCGACTGCCGAGAACGTTCTGAGAGTACCCGAGGACCGAGAGCAACCGGTGCCTGGCATCACAACCGCAGCTCCTGGATTTGAGTCAGCCGATGGCGGCGTTGCCCAACTGCTCGATGGCGGTTTGTGCCCATGCCTGGGCTCCCTCACCCGCACCGGTGGCCAGGCCGGTGGCAATCGGGGCGAGCAGTCCCTTGAGCGCGGCGACGCCGCGCCGCAGCCGGCTCGGGTCCGGCGTCTCCTGGGTGACCTCAGTAAGGACCTCGTCGGCGGCGGCCTCCGCGTCCTGCAGGTCCTGCTCCGACAGCCCAACCGCCGACAGTCCTTGCCGGGTGCTGACCACAGCCTGGGCCAGGGCCTCGAAGCCGGGCGTGATCTGCTCGTTGCGCGTCTGCTGCTGGTTGACGGTGCCGGTGTTGTTCCATGCCAGCTGAGCGCCTGCGGCCCCGCCGTGGATCACCGGCCCGTTGTAGGTGATCGTCGTCGGCCCGGTAGTACCTTCCACCCCGCGCAGGCCCGTCGGCGCATCGGCGACCGTCGTCACCTGGATGGGGTGCTTGTCGAACTCGCGCTGCATCTCGCGCATCATCCGGGCGATCCCCTGCTTGTTGATGGTCACTTTTGCCAAGGTCCTCTCCTCTGACCTACCGTCCGGTCCAGCCTACGAAGCGGGTCCAACGCACCCTCACCTTCCCGGCGCCACCCCTACCTCGAATCACCATCCTCAGGCGACGTCTGACATGCTGGCCGTTCAGCCACCGGCCGTGACGTGCTCGCACACCGGCAGGGGCCGGTAGCCGCCCGGGACGTCGGCGCCGACGGTGTCCCAGAACGCCGACGAGCCGTCGATGTGCCCACCGAGCGTGTGCCACGCGTAGCCGAGGTTTTCCCTGCGCAGTGCCGCGAGGCCGGCGCCGGCCAGGCCGCGGCGGCGGTAGGCCGGCAGGGTGTGCGGCTGCTCGACCCAGCCGATCCGACATCGATGACATAGCTGGTAGTCGACCTCGAAAACGAACTCGCCGCGTACGGCAGCGTCATCGGGGTCGTGGGCGCGTAGGTTTGCCGCGCGCATCCGCCAGCCGACCCGCTCGTTCGAGATGGTGTCCTGCCACGGCGTGGCCAGCCTGGGCACGACCGGCCAGCCGGACCGGCGCGGCCACTGGCCTCCGGTCAACCGCAGGAGCAGCTCGCGCCACGGCTCACGCCCGGACACCCGGCCGAGCATCGAGGTACTGGCGACCAGGTCCCGGATCTCGGCGTCACGCGGGCCGGTCTCGGCCATCGGCTGCTTAGTCCTCGCCGGCGTCGGCTTGCGCCTGCACGGCCTGCTCGACCAGCGCGTTGGTCAGGTCCCTCAGCCCCGCCACGACGTTCCAGTCCGGTCGCACCGCCGGGTCCAGGCCGCGGGCCTTGGCGTCCTCCCAGATGCGGTCGACGTAGTCGTACAGCGCCTGCCGAGCCTGCACCTGCGCTGCCCGTCCAGCGGCGTCCAGCGCGGCCAGGCCCGCCGCGTCGTGCTCGGCGAAGGCGTCGATCAGCTCGATCGCCATGCCCTGGTGGTCCAGCTCGTCATCCACACTGACCATGCCGGCAACCCTATGGCATCAGGTCGTCACGCGAGTGTGCGCGATTGTCAAAGCGGCATCGGCGGGTAGCCGTCGGGGGGCGAGCTGGGCAGCTCGGCGTCAGCGCCGCGATCCGGACTCGCTACCCCCGCGTGAGCGTGAGGGTTGCCCGGACCTGGCTGGTACCGATCGGGTCGATCGCGCGCAGGTTCACCGGCACGCCGAGCACGACCAGGTGCGCGCGCTCGTTCTCACCCCGGCCGGGCGAGATCAGGCCGCGTACCGCCTCATCGCCCTGGTCGTCGTCGACACCGGGCTCCGGTGCCCCCAGCAGCCGCGCGGCGACCTCGGCCGGGAAGGGGCCTCCCTGCCACTCGATTTCCCAGGTCCGTCCGCCGGCGCCGGGCCACCAGTCGAGGTGGGTGGATCCGTTGAGCGCGCTGGTCTCGCGCAGGGCCGACAGGACCCGGCCCAGCACCTCGTAGTAGCGCGCCGGGTTCTCCCGCAGGTGGTGCACATCCGTCATGGCCTGCTCAACGACCCTGACCGGGGGTCAGGTCCGCCCTGACCGCCGGTTATCCTGCGCCAAGCAGTTGATCTAGGGCCGCACCTGGACTCGGGCCAGTAGGCCAGCATCAATGCTGTGCCATCAATGTCCGTATCTGCTCGGAGATCGCCTCCATCGCGGCGTCGATCTTGTGCGTAGCGTCGGCCATCGCGGCTTCACCTTCAGCCAGGCTGACGGGCCCTGTTTGGAATATCTTCGCCCGGAGGCCGAGCATGCTCACCGCGGTCATGGCGTCGCGTGCGTCAAGAGCAAGCCTGCGCACGTCATCGTTCAGGATCAGCCGGATCGACTTGACCGCCTGACTGGTCTGACTCAAGTCGACTTCAGTGCCGGCCGGCAGAAGGGTTCCCCCGTATCCGTGCTCGGTGTTCTTCGCCGCGTACACGTCAGCCTGGTGAGCTTTTGCGGCTTCCCGCGCCAGCAACCACAGCCCGTCGTATGCCGAGATCAGGTTCTCCAGCTCGAAGGTACGACGTCGGTCACTGGCAGCGGCGCGCCGGTCTTCCTCGCGGAGCGCCCGCTCGTGCGCTGTCCGCCGTCGATCCTTGAGTCCATCGGCCAGCACGCTGACCAGGACGCCGCTGAGCGCCGCCACACCGGTTAGGCCCGCCGTCAAGATGGCCGTGTCGATCACTCCTGCAAAGTACCGGCGCCGGCAAGCGCACTGCCCGTTCGTGTGGGGGCGGCAGCCCTGGTGAGGGGTAGCGTGGCGGGCGCTGATCGGTGGGCCGGATCAGCTCCCCGGCCCACCGATCAGCTTCTCCGCGCGGCCTGATGCCGTGGCGTAGCGCCGGTCACCAGTCGTCTTTCGACATGAAGTCGTAGCCGCCGTGCTCGATGGTGTGCCACATCGCCTGGAGGGTCTCGTCGTCATCCAGCTCGGCCACGGGGTGGGAGGTGGGCGGGGCCGCGGCACGTCGGGCCGCGGCACGGGCGACGTCGCTCTGCGCCTGCCGGCGTCGACGTTCTTCTTCCGGCAGTCCCGCCCATCGCGTCGCCTGGGCGCGGGCGGCGTCGCTCTGCCCCTGACGGCGGCGGCGCTCCTGCTCCGACATCCTCGCTGTGGGCGTTGACGGCGCGGCGGCGTCCTGGTGGTGCCGCACGCGGTCTGCGGCGCTCTGCGCCATGCGGCGGTCCCGTTCAGCCGGTGGCAGCTTCGCCCAGCGGGCACGCACCTCGCTCATCACCTCATCGTGACCGAACCGCCACGACCGGTCCAGAAGTTCTGGTAACTGGCGTGCGGGTTCCGCCTGTGGGTGCTCTCTGCGATGCTTCCTTCACGTTTCGTGTCGAGGGTGGAGGGTGGTGGCACGGCGGTGATGGGGCGTTCTCACGCGCTGTCCGGGGCCGTGGTGTGGCTGGGCGGGTGCGCGCTGGCGGCCGGGCTGGGGGCGCGGCCCGCGGTGGGCACGGTGGTGGTCGGCGCGGCCGTCACCGCCGGCGGGGCGCTGCTACCGGACGTCGACCATCCCGGGTCGGTCATCGCCCGGTCGCTGGGGCCGGCAACCCGGCTGATCGCCCAGGGCACGGCGGCGGGCGCTGCGGCGCTGCGCGGAGCCTCCTGCCGCTGCTGCGCGGGCAGGGGCGGCCACCGGGCGGTCACGCACACCCTGCTGTTCGCGGTGGCGGCCGGGCTGCTGGTGTCGCTGCTGTGCTGGGTCGGCGGGGACGTCGCCGCGGCGGTCGTCGCGGGGCTGGCCACGGCGCTGGCCACGCGTGGGGCGCTGCGCAAGCGCACCCGCGGGGCGTACGGGGCGGCGGCAGCCGGGCTGTTCGTCGGGGTTATGGCCGCCGCGCTGCCCGGCCCGGTCGCCGGCTGGTGGTGGGTAGGTCTGCCGCTGGGCTTGGGCTGCCTGGTCCACTCCCTCGGCGACGCGCTGACCTTCACCCGGGTGCCGCTGCTGTGGCCGATCCGGATCCGAGGCTGCCGGTGGGCGCCGCTGGGCATGTGGGCCCCTCTGCGCTTCCGCACCGGCTCGGCCGCCGAGCTGCTCCTAGTCGTGCCAGCCCTGATCGTGTTGGGCGGGATCAGCGCCTGGACCCTGATCGCGCCGTAGCCGCCGCCGATCCGCGCCACCGCTATCCGAGCAGTGCCTGGACGTCGCAGAAGGCGACGTCCAGGCAGGCCGCAGCTTGCCCTGTCAGTGGCGCCTACGGTTGCGCCGGTCGCCATCCTGGATGGACTTTGCGGTGCGGCGCCGCTGCGAGGGCACGACGGCAAAGACCGGGTCGTTGACGTCACCCGGGTTGGAGAACACCACCGGCGGTGCCGCCGGTCGAGTGACCGGTACTGTGACTGGCCTGGCGAGCACCAGTTCAGGTTCGTTCACCGGCTTGTGGTGCCCGGCTCGGACCAACAGGTCGTACACGGCCTCCACCGGCAGTCGACGACTCACCAGCATGAGGGAGGCCATGGCGTAGCCAGACGCCATCACGGTCACCGGCACCGGGATGAGCTTGTCGAGCACGTCCGGGTTGACGCGCCGCGAGGCCAGATATAAGACCTTCTGTCCCTGCTCACGGCCAGATGCGTCTTGGTGGTCAGACCGCCGCGAGACCGTCCGGGGGCGTGATCGGCGGGTTCGTCGTGCACGCCACCGGGTGGCTCTTTCTGAAGGTGGCCGTCTCTGCGGGCGCCGGCGGCGTGCTGGTGTGCGTGGCTGGTCATCGAGCCGACGCTGACCGTCCAGTGATCCGGCCTTCTGCGTCGGCGGCGGCCTGTGACGCGGTCAAGATCTTGTCCCAGGTTCCATCGCGCTGCCAGCGACGGAACAGGCCGTAGACCGTCTGCCAGGGTCCGTACTCGGCTGGGACGTCCCGCCAGGGCGACCCGATCCGGATCCGCCACCTGATCCCGTCGATAAGCCGCCGTCTCTCCCACTTCGGCGGCCGGCCCTTCGCCGACGCGGCAGGTAGCAGCGCAGTGAGCCGCTGCCACTGGGCGTCGGTGAGGTTGTGCCGCGTCGTCACCGCTAGGGTGGCCACGCGGTCTCCGGTATGGCGTTCGAGCTTGGTCGCCGAGCCGTTTACCGGAGATCTCTTCAGCTATCGATTACCGCCACGCCGTGACCTCACCGGCCACCCCCGACTTCTGAAACACGCCGTAGACACATCCCGGCGGTTTAGTTGTCTCAGACCCCGACGGTCAGGACGCGCAGGACGGTCTCCCCGGCAGGAAGCCGGCGCAGCAAGCCAACCCGAAAGGCCACAGGCGAGCTGGTAGCAGGCCGCGTCGAGGCAATGGCGAATCAACGGTCACCGTTCTCGGTCATCCGCGGGCGGCGGCGGGTGACGTTGCCGACAGCGGCGCGCCAGTCGGCGATCATCTCGGTGACGTCGCCGAACAGCGCGCCCGGCTGGATCGACATGCCGGGATTAACCAGTCTGTCGAGCAGGGTCGCTCCGTTGTGCGCGCCGATGACGGCGATCTCGACGACCGCATCGTCGCTTCTTCAGGCGGGTGCCGGGACGTGCTGCCGCGTCGCCCTGTGGGGCAAGGCGTTGACCGCCAACGCCCTCATGCGCGACATATCCCGCGCACGGCCCTTGGCGTTCTCGTCTCCCCGCGCACGTGTGGTGCTCCGCCGTTCGAGCTGCTGTGACCGACAACCCGCACGTCCTCCTCACGCACGTGGGGACACTTCGGCCAGCTGTCGGGACTGCAGTCGGTGCGGATCGCAGGAGATGTGTCCAAGCTGGTCGGGATTGACTTCACCAACCGATTGATCCGAGCGAGCGGACGCCGACGAACCCCGGCCGAGGGCCGTAGGGGATGCCAGGCAACCATAGGGTAAGAGCGCCATGCTCCCAATCTGCTCCCAGTTTAAGGGGCAACAGCGGCGAAGCCCGTTACCGATAGTTCCGGTAACGGGCTTCTGACCTGCATACATCTGCGGTGGGCGATACTGGGATCGAACCAGTGACCTCTTCGGTGTGAACGTAGTCGTCTACTCGGCCGGGATCCGGACGACGAAGCGTCACCATCGCCGAGTCATAGAGGTGCATCCTTGACTTCCCACGACGCAGTGCCTGGTGACTGTCGGTCGGTGGTCTCGCCGTGGAGGCTGCCGTACGCAGAGGTGGCCCTTGCTGTTGGTGGTGACAGGGGACGGGCCCCTGCCACCACCTGACATCAGGTCACGCTGGTCGTGGGGCCGGCTCCTCACCCTGCGGTTTGTGGCTGCTGAGCATGCGAACGGTGGTACTGGTCTTCACCGGTGACTCGGCCGGCCCTTTCAGGAATGGGTTGATGTAGACCGGGCGGCGAAGCGATCGGCCTGGGCCGTGGGCTTGGTTGCGCCAGTGGCCTGAAACCCAGAACCGGCTACTCTGACGCCGCCCTTGCTTCCCCGGCGTCGTCTCTGCTGCGTCGCTCGGGCTGCGGCGGCCGCGGATGCGCACGATGCGCACCTCTGGTTGGTCCCGCTTCGCACGGGCATAGGCCTTGACGATGGTTTTGCCGACTCTCGCGACGTCGACCTCTGCGGCCTTCTGAGTGATCAGCAGCCATGTAGCGAACAGGGCGGCTGCGGGGTGGTCGGCATCGATCAGATGTTGCTCGGTGAGGTGAACGGCCGTCATGGGTACGAGCCAGCCGACTTGCTCCCGGAGCCGTTGCAGGGGTTTGCCGTCGAGCCCGGCCCCGATGGCGCGGTAGAGGACCACCTGCCAGCCATCGTTGGCCAAGGTCCAGGAGGCGGCGGTGATCTGATGGTGGGTCACGGGCCGCGACCAGGTGATGAGTACGTTGGCCGGCGAGCCGAGGTCGTGGCCGATGGTGAGGGCGGTGAGCTGGGTGGCGGCGTGTTCGGCGAGGTCGGTGAAGTCGTCGTCGATCCAGTACAGGCGCGACTGGTCGAGTCCGTCAGCGACCTGGGCGCGTGTTTCGGTAAGTCCGAGCGCAGCGGGCAGGTGGTCATTGCCTCGGTAGAGGTGGGTGAGCCGGTCGCGCACCTTGGGCAGGTCCTTTGCTGCGATGGATGCCGCTGGCCAGGGGGTTGTGGTGAGGAGCGTGCGGTTGGGGAGGCGGGCGTCGAGGAATGCCAGGTGCAGTTCCTGGATGCGCCCTCGTACTTCCGGTTTGGTGCCGACGTCGAGGGCTTGGACGGCTCGGTCGACGACCAGGTCTGGGCGGCCGTCGTCGATGTGGGTCTGGCAGGTGACGCATGCTGCCCACGTCTCGCCGAAGTTCTGCACGAGGGTGGCGGTGGAGCCGATGGCGACGGCGGTGACGTTTGCGCCGTGCAGCGTCCAAATCGGGTAGGAGTCGCCGCAGAAGTCGCAGGTCCGGCGGACGGTGGCGAGTTGGCTGACCGGGACGGGCACGGGGACGTGTCCGTCGGTGGCGAGATGGACCGGGTGGACGTGGGTGGGCGGTGTACCCAAGGTGTTGAGCGGGACCAGGCAGGTGCGGCAGGCCATCTCTTCGGGTGGGGCGGTCATGCTGGGGCTCCGTCGATCGGGCGTCGGCGGTCGCGCAGGCGTGGTCCGCGGCGGTGGGGCGCGGGCGGCATGGTCATGCCCGGCTGGTAGGTGACGTGACGGTTCCGCCCGTTGCGCTTCGCGTGGTACATGGCGACGTCGGCCCGGTGGAGCGCGACGTCGGTGAGCGAATCGGTGGCTTCGACGATCGCCAGGCCGATGCTGGCGGTGACAGAGTGCTCATCGGTGTCGAGGGCGACGGGCTCGGCGATGATCGTCGCGAGCGCGTCGGCGATGCGGTCCGGGTCGCCAGCGCGGCTGGTTAGGAGAACGGCGTATTCGTCGCCGGCGAGCCGTGCGGCGGCGCCCCCGTGGAGGGCGGCGAGGTCGGTGATGCGGTCGCCGATGGCGATGAGGAGGTCATCGCCGTGGTCGTGGCCGTGGGTGTCGTTGACGTGCTTGAAGTCGTCGAGGTCGATCAGGGCGACGGTGATCGGCTGGGCGAGGGCTTCCTCTGCGAGGGCGGCGTGGGCGGCGTGGAGGCCGGCGCGGTTGAGCATGCCGGTGAGCGGGTCGTGGAGCATCGAGCGGTGGGTATCGGCGAGTTGGTGGCGTAGGCGGTGGATGGTCGGCCAGGCGGTGAGCCGGCCCAGGGTGTAGGCCACCACAGCGGTGGCGATCATGAGCAGTGGTCGGGACACTGGGGTCCTCCTTTCGGGAGAACCCGGGACGCGGTCGTTTCCAGGCGGCGCGTCCCGGGTCTTGATACGACGACGGCCCGCCAGTGGCGGGCCGGTTTCGGTTCCTGCTGCAAGGACTCGCGGCACTGGTGGCCGGAGCGTTCGGGCCAGGGTCAGGCCGGCGGCGCCGGACAGCGGCACTCGAACCGCACTGCAGATACGACAGCAGCCAGTCACCTCGTGACTGGTCGCGAGATGGTGTCAGCGGCGTACCGGGTGTTTGGCCTGGTCGGCGCGGAGTCTGGCCGGGAGGTCGGCGGGGATGTCGGCGTAGGGCGCAAGGGCCGAGAGCACTTCGGCCGGGTCGAGAATGGTCTCGATCCGGCCGAGGTGGATGACGTCGGGTTGGCGATCGGGTTCGGTCACCGGGTCCCAGGTGAAGTCGATGAGGGTGGCGACGTAGGTGCGGTGTGGGCTCCAGCCGACCTGGATCGTGTACCGGTCGAAGCCTGGCTTGGGTAGGAGGGTGTAGAGGCTCATGAGTTCCTTTCGTGGAGATCTCGCGAGGTTGCCGAGTCGACGCCTACGACGACCTGCTAGCCGCAAAGGCTCGCCCGGAGACCGCCAGCGGCACTGCTTCTCCGGCACCGCCCTCCCCTGCTCTTGCCCCTGCGGAAAGGCAGGCGCTGCTCGGACCGGTTAGGCGCGCTCCGCGATGGGCCCGACGGCAGACTGATCTCCCTGTCGGCAGGCGTCGCGGCGAGCTGAGGCTCAAGCCGGACGGTGTCGGAAGCGTTCCTCCGCTGCCTCGATGATCTTGTCTCGGCGTGCGGCGGGCAGATCGGCGAGCAGGTCGACGTAGTGCTGTTCCTGTGGGGTGAGCGGTTCGGCGAAGGCCTGCTTGTACGCCAGTCGGGTTGCTTCGTGTTCGGCCTCGATTGGGCCGCTGTGGTCGTAGGCGGAGGCGACCGCGCGGAGTTGCGCGGCTGCGGCGAGGGGGTCTCGGGACAGCGAGGTGTCGTAGAGACGGAAGTTCGCGGGCAGGTCGGCTGCGGTGATGGCGGTGATTAGGCAGAGGTCGGCTTGGACGCTGTAAGGCCACGCGTTGCCGTGGGTGGGTGTTTCGCCGCGGGCGCGCAGAGCGGCACGCTCGGCATACCAGGACAGCCGGGCTTCTTCCGCTTTGCCGGCGAGGGCCAGCAGGATGGCGCGAACGGGATCCATGATCGTTACTCCTGTTCCATCGGGTCGTCTGGCATAGCGAGGGGTTCGGATTCGGCGTCGGCGAGGGCCTCCTCGATGACGGTCGGGGGCACCCCGGCCTGTAGGGCTTGAAGGACCGTGTCGGCGAACTGGTAGCTGCCGTCGATGTGGAGGGCGTGTTCGGCGGCCATGGCGGCGAGGACACCGTCGCCGCAGCGCCAGGCGGTGACGGCGAGCAGGGTGGCCGGCGCCGGTACGAGCGGCTCATGGGCGCGGCGGGTGATGTCGGCCCAGAAGTCGACGTGCCGGCTGTGTGGCTCGGTGAGGCCGACGGCGAGGTCCCGGATGTCCCGGTCGATCAGCAGAGTGGTCAGCCACGCCACCTCGTCATCGGTGAGTCGTGCTCCCGCGTCGTGTAGACGTAGCGCGTCGCGGACTGCCCGCTCACCGGCCTCATACATCGCGGTGCCGCCGACGACCTGCAATGCCTCCAGTCGGATGCGCGCCTCGCGGCTGGCCCGTTGGATGGCGTCGCGCGCGGCGCCGCTCACCGGCGTGATTTGGCCGGCGACCGACGCCCGGTCGGGTCGAACCACGACGCCCGCGATGGTCGCCCGGACCGCAACCGTTGATGCGATGGGGTCGAACGGGGTTCCCTGGGGCGGGCAGCAGGCAGGGTTAGCGCAGATCAGGCTGAACAGGCGATCCCCAACGATCCGCAGCAAGTCGACGACGGACAGTCCGGCGGCGACGAAGGCGTCGCTGAGGGCGCGCAGCGCCGGATCGATGGGGTCCGGCGTGCCGTACCCGATGATCACCACGTGGGTGAGTGGCTGTTGCCGCTGCACGACGGGGATGAGCTGATCGGCGAGGGCGTCCAGCTGGTGTGCGTACTCTGAGCCGGCGGGCAGGTCCCCACGTGCGGCGAAGACGATCCGTCGGTCATTGCAGGCGATGACGACGACGCTGCCGTCACTGGGATGAAAACCGATGAGGTAGGGCACGGCGGCGGCCAGATCGGCCGGCGAGCGGACTGTCACTTTGTTCTCGGGTGACGACACGATGACCTCCACGATGTGACTCGGGTCGAAGGGATGGGATTGCCGACGGCATGCGGGCCGGGCGGGGGTGCATAGACCTGAAGCCGAGTGGTGGTACCGGCGGCGGCTTCCGGCTGGTGACGTACAGCAGCAGGCGGCCACCCGAGTGGTGGCCGCCTGACCGACGGTTGGAGCGTCCGATCGCCAAAGGCGCGAGCGGACTTGATGGATTGCGGCGTGCTGAGGCTGGCGATGGCGGCCGACCGGGGGCGGTGGGCGCGATGCCGTCGCGGACGCGTCAGACGAGCGCGAGAGGAAGAGAAAAGAAGGAGCCCTCAGGCTATTCGGGCTCCCGCAGGCAGGGCCCGACGTGTCAGACCTGGCCATCTGTCAGGGCCTGACAGCCCAACCGCCGCGATGCTGGCAGCTCGGCCGCGGCGCCCACGGAGGCACCTATGGGCGCCGTAGGACGAGGACGTCCTCGTGTGCGATCAAGTGCATGGGAATGCCGTCGTCGCGGGCGCGGCGCACAGCCAGCAGCACGAACATGTTCGCACGGTGGACGATCTGCCCGTCGCGGACAGCGGCGAGCATCGCCGCGCACCTCTGCACCGGGATCAGCCCGACCGACCTGGCGACGGTGAGCAGCTCGCCCGGCAGATCTATCAGGTCGTCGCGCTGGCGGCGCACCGGCCGGCAAGTGATCACGACGATCCCGCCGGGGCGCAGAAGCCGGTAGCTGGCGGCGAGGATCGCGGCGAACCCATCGAGCAGACGCGACCAACCACCGTAGGCGAGGTTGCCGCTCTGCCGGTCCCCGTAGTGGTGGTGTCGCTTGCGCACGCCGGCGCTCGTCGTCTGGACCAGGCCATGAGTGCCGCGTCCGTAGGGCGGCGAGGTGAGCACGAGCGCGACTTGGCCGACGATGGTGGCGGGTACCAGGTCGAGCAGGCCGGTGGCGTCGCCGGTGAACACCCGCGCGGTTCCGGGGGCGTTTTGCCGCGTGGCAAGAGCGATGTTGGCCCCGGCGATGGCGGTGTAGCGGGGTTCGATGTCGATGCCGAGTCCATGACGGCCGAGGTGCATGGCCTCGACCAGGGTAGTCCCGGCCCCGCACATCGGGTCGAACACCAGATCCCCCGGCCGGCTGTAGGTGGCAATGGCATGAGCAGCCGCGTGGGGCAGCATCTTGGCCGGATGGCTCGACGTCGTCGGTACGTACCGGCTGCGCCGCTGGTCACGGGCGGGTATCTGGCAGGTCAGCCACACCGAGGTGATCGGCAGCGAGTCACTCATGGCCGTCGCCGAGCTGCGTACCGCGGGTCAGGATCAGCACGTCGGTATGGATGTCGAGGTGCATGCGCAGGCCGCGGCGGGGCGGTCGGTCAGCCGCCACGATGTGCTGCAGATACATCAGTCCGGTGCGCTTGGCGGCGACGACCACGTCGACCGGCAGGGCAACGTCGTCGTGCGGCAGCAGCACCGCGACACAGCCACCAGGCACTAAACTCGCACGGCAGCGGGTCAAGAACTGCTCCGGTGCAGCAGCCTCGGCGGGCGGCCAGCCGGAGACGATCAGCGTCGCCGGTTCCGGGCCCCGCTGTCCGGGACTCGCCAGGGTCAGATGGGCACGGCGCTGCGTGCCGATGATCGCGCGGGCCAACTGCGGCCCCACCGCCAAGTCGATGATCAGATCCGATGGGTGGCTGAGATTGTGGACCAGCCGCACACCCATCGCGTTGGACATGGTCTCCCCCGCCTGCGGCGCGGGGACCGGCCACACGGTGATCGGCACAGGCGGGTCGCCGGGCACCACATCCCCCACAGGATAGGGTGCGCGACGCGGCTTCTTGTCGGTCATAGGCACGGTGGCCCCCGGACCGGCGGACGTACTGACGATTCCCAGGGCCACGCTGACAGGCCGATCGAACCCACCCCCGGTCTGACAGGACCCATCACCCCGTCGGCAAGCGGCGGCAGGTCAGCAGTCATAACCCGCTCTGACCGGTGTGGACCTGACAGGGCCGGACACGAACCGTCCGACCCTGACAACCGACTCTGGTGTCAGGCCGAGCTGTCCCAATCGAGGGCCTCGGGAACGTCGTACCAAGGCGACATCCCTCCGGTCGAGGGGACCTCACCATGGCACCAACGACGCACGCAACGTTGACCCATACGGCGTTGACCACCGCCGAGAAGGCGTTCGAGCTGCTGACCTGCGAACCCGCACCGCTGATGTTCGACGCACGGCCGGTGCCGGGCCTACCGGACAGGCCAATCCCTCTGGACGAGCTACGCACGCTGCTACTGGGCGAGCATCACAGCAGCGACACCACCGACGGGCTGTGGCGACAGCTGGCCCACCACGCCCGCGAGTGGGGACCGGCCTGGGTCGTAGGCGCGATCGGCGTCGCGCTCCCCGCACTGACGCACCTCGCAGCAAGGATCAGCCGCGGCAGGCCGAGACACACCGACGACGTGGATTCCGAAGTCCTCGCTGGCTTCCTCGACGCTCTGCGCACCGCAGACCTGGCGCCGCCGCGGTTATGGCTCCGGCTGTGCTGGGCCGCCTGGCGCGCCGCAGTCACCGTCGTCAAGGTCGACGACGGTGACGAACTGCCACCCGACCTCGCTACCGGCTCACGGACACCCAGAATGCCCTACGGGCACCCCGACCTGCTGCTCGGCCGGGCAGCTGCCGCCGGCCTGATCACCCTCGACACGGCCGAACTGATCAGCGCGACCCGCTTCGGCAACGCCCTGATCGAGCACCTGGCCGCCGAACAAGGCATAACCGCACCTGCACTGCGGATGCGCCGTCGTCGCGCCGAGCACCTCGTGGCCGCCGCTGTCAGCCGGGGCGACCTGTCCGGCCCAAGTCCTTCCGAGTACCGAGCTCACAGGCACTAACCATGGTCATGGGCAAACTGAGTCCTCCGGGACGGGACGCCACCGGCACGAAACCACACGGACACAACCCGCGCTCTTCCGCCCGGCAGTCGGCAGATGAGTTCGCCGCTATAGCATCACGAGAGGACTTGGTGCAGGAGCCGTAAAAACTGGGTGGCTTTGTGCCAATTCGGCTAGTCGACGTCCAGCCAGCCTGACACCTCACGCTGATCAGTCATCTTTCTCGTCAGCTTCGGCAAGAAGCTGCTCGGCATGGGTAGCCGCCCACAACTCGACAGCTGCGAAAGCTGCTTTGAGGTCCGGATCTGTCTCAGTGGCCGCTGCCTGTGCGGCGACCACGCGAGCCTTGTTAAGTTCGTCGGACACGCCGTTCGAGAAGCCCCACGAGCGAAGCAACATGGCGCCCGAGATGTCGGCGAGCACGCGCGTCGCCATGTTGCCGCTCAGCAGGCGCGCCCTGACGAGTATGTTCCTGGCCAGGTCGGGGTGGCGCAGGGGCCACGTGCCGACGTCTCGGAGCGCCGACACCGTGTCCTCGAGCGCGGCGCCGTCGAGCTTATCGACGGCTGCGGCGAGATGTTGGGCCAGGGTGGTCGTCATTCCATCCCCAGTGGCGATAGAAACGACAATCGATGCATCCGCGGCTGCGCCGTGATGAGCGCGGTCGACCACCCAGTGCGCGAGCGCCTCGGCGTTTCGGTCGAAGACGTCCGCGAAGCCATCGACGTCTGTCGGCAAGCGGCCGCCGTCGCCGTGCAGGTTTTGGAGATGGTCAAGGACCAGGCGCGGGTAAGTGAGTGCTATGCCGGCGGCAATCTGCTGGACGGTGTGGTCGTCCCAGCCTGCATGGTTGATCAAATCCAGGATCGCTGATGCGTCCTCCTTGCTGAGGGTCTGGCCCCAGCTGATCCCGTCGTAGCCGCATGCGCTCTCCAGTGCGTTCGTCAGCGCGTGCGCTGAAGCTTGTTCGCTGAGCAGAAGGCGAGCCGTGGCGGCGGGCGCGGTAGCGAGCAACTTGTGGCTGCCCATTATGTACCGGTTGCGTAGCTCAGGCTCGGCTTCCGCGATGCCCTCGCGGTGGATCTTCACGAAGGGTGCCCCGCGGTCCGTCCAGGCATACGTGGCGAAGGCGTTGCCGATGGCCAGGCGCACGTCCATGCGGTAGCTCGAAGCGTCAGCCAGCCAAGCGAGCAAACCGGTCTCATCGTAGCCTGCCCAGGCATCCAGCAGCTGGTGCAGACTCTGGTCGAGGACCGACGCGGGTCCGTCGGCGATTTCCCGAACCACGTGAGGGATGAGATCGGATCTCTGCTTGGCGAACTCCCGCCAGACGCCCCACAGCGTGGGTGGCCTAGGTGCGGCCAGCTCGACCTCTGCCGCGCGGGCGCGGAGCGTACGCACCAACTCAGGGATGCTGTAGGACGTAAGCCGTGTGACGACCTGCGCGACTGTATGCTCCTGTATCGCCGTCCGCTCCTCGATCCTGACTCGGAGCTGCTCGCTGTGTTCTGCATCGAGCTCGTCCTGCGGCATACCGGCTTCACGGGCGGCTCGCGCTTCTTCCGCTGCCCGTAGCTCATCGAGCGTTGCAACCGTCACTCCGCGCCGGGTCGGGAAGCCTCGGAACGTGCTGAGGAGGACCTCTGCGAGGTCGTCGTCCCGGTTGTCGAGCGACGTCACGAGAGTAAGAGCAGCATGGCGAACACGTACCGATCGAGCGTGCTCGCCTGTCCAGCCAATCTCGTGGCGGATCAGTCGGCGGATCACAGCACTACCGGCGGAAACAGCCGCCGTCTCCAAGGTCGTCAGCGTGGCGAGATCGTCCTCTTCCCAGGCCAGGATCTCTTTCCTGGTTGCTTCCCGGTTGGCCGGACCTGCCGGTTGACGGACCGCTGTGCCGAGAAGACGAACAGCCTCCCCGGCTCGGCGCAGGTCAGTCCCGCTCGCTTGCCGGAGAAGAGTCGATCGGATCGAGTCCCGGATCGGGCGTGCCCAGGTCGCCGACACGGCGTACGGGCGAAGTGAGATGCGTCGGCGCGTTTCTGCGACGGTCCGGGTGCCATCCTTTGCCAGCAGAGGACGTAGCGCGAACATCGGCGTCGCGTGCTGCGGGTCGGTCGCCTCGGTGAGTTGCTTGTCGATCCACGCCACGATTCGGGAGGGAAACGACGGGTCTAACATGTCGCCGATGCTCGCGAGCTGGTCCTTAATGATCCGGGCAGCATGGCCCGGGTGCTGGTTTGGCGGCCGTGAGTCATCGCGGTGTAGCGACCAGAGCGCGTCGAGGACCGTTTCGAGCGTCTCTGGTGCGCTGGCGACGCACTGCCCGTACAGCTCGGGCATGAGCCAAAGAACGTGCTTTGAGCTCTCGGCTCGGTCGAAGAACGGGTGCCCGGCTGCAGCGTCGGGGACTGTTGGGTCATGCTCCTGCAGCCGCATTCGGAGTTCCTCCAGCACTGTCAGGAATGGAACTGGCAGGGTGGTCGCCAGGTTCCGGAGCCCACGAAGCGCTCGATGCAACTCGACGGGTTCGGCAATGCGGAGCCGGTCCGCCACCGACTCCCAGATCGACCCGATGACCGATGGCCCATGCCGTCGAACGAGCCGCCAGTCGAGTTCCGCGAGCGTGGTCACGAGCCGGTCGTCGGAAGGGCTACCGAAGGCCTCCCAGAGTTGCTGAGCGAAGCCGGTCGCGTGGCGCCCGACCGCGACCTCGGTCTCCAAGATCTCGTCCGCAAGCACGTCGGGAACTACACGGGTTAGTCCGCTGCGCGTCACTAGGACGCCGCGATCTTGCAAGCTTTGGCAGAGGCGCAGCAGGTCGCCCATGTCCAAGCCGATAAATCGCGCGATGTCTGTGCGCAGGGCGTCGTCGGTGTCGTCAATGGGGCCGAGAGCCGCGAAGACGGCGAGTGCTCGTCGTACGGTGCGGTTCGGTAGGCCTTCCAGCTCGCCGGTGGCAACCTCTTGGTACCGCGCGAGAACCTGCTGACGAAGGGCGTCATCGGCCTTCAGGGGCGCTGTCAACCGGCCGCTACGGATCAGGTTGATGCCGATGACCGCCACGTGCGGAGAGTCAACGGCTTGGCTGGCGAAGTACTCCTGCGCCGCCAAGGTTAGGTCGAGTCCATCGGCGATGCTCGCGACCAGCTTGCGTGCGTCCCGCCAACTCAGCTCCTCGACCGGGATCGTCTCGACCTGAGTCGGCGCAAACCGGGCGTTGATGATCTCGGCCTGCAAGGCGGCAACCCCAGACACCCGGGAGCCGAGGACAACCTGGGTGCCCTCCGTCAGGCGCGCGTAGGTGAGCAGCGCTGCGAGGGCGGCCGGGTCGCGGTGTGCGTCGTCCACCAGCACCACGGCCGGCGTGTGCGGAAGCTCGTCGATTGCTGGTTGGTCAAGGCTGCGTCCGGGCGAAAGGCAGACGACCGGAACCTGAGGGTTGGCCTGCTCGAACTCTGCCAATGCCTCAGTGAGCAAACGCGTCTTGCCGCGGCCTCCGGGGCCAGCAACAACGACGACCGTCGGGAAGTCCGCTGATCGGTCGAGTGCAGTCCGTAGCGCGGCGAGCTCGGCATCACGTCCGATGCGGGGTCCACGGTCGTTGAGCGGCGCGTCTTCCTTCATGCGATCTGCGACAAAGGTGTCGAGACTGAGAAATGCGTCGGTGCCGGGAACACCAAGAAGGAACTGCCGGGTCGGCCGGTCCCACGTCGCATCAAGGACGTCCCGTCGCTTATGCAAAGGGAGATCGTCCAACATGCGCCCGAGGGCACGCTGATCAAGTAGCTGCCACTTGGGGTGCTTCTTGATCTCCCTTCTGGCGTCGCGCGATGCCTCGCCGGAGAACACCAGGTAGTACTCGTCAGCCTGAAAGGTGCTGACGCGCACGACTTCCCGGACGTCTGCCGGCGTCAGCTTGTCATATCGCTTGCACTGCCAAGCGGCGGTCTTCCCGTCGCTGTAGCCACCTTCGAAGTCGACGCCGTCCTGAGAGTCGCCTCGCCGCCCCCAACGCTCCACCCGGGTCACCCGACGAGCGGAGCCCGGACAGAACCGGTTCGCACTGAGCAGACGCTCCGTGAAGTCCTCGAACTCGTACTCCGAGAGGCTGGGTGTCGGGGGCAACCGCGGATTCTTTCCCGGCAGCGGGCCATCCGCGGGCATCGGCGCCCACCTCCACTCTGCGTGCATGATTCTCGACAAGATCGCCATCTCAGGCCCCAAGCAGGATATCCCTCATCGCCAGCGCGACGCCGCACGCGGTGGCGGTGGCCAGGTCTTTCCGGTGATCAGGACATAGATCACGGCGGACGCGAAACTGTCCAGGCGCGGCTTGAGCTGAAACTGCGCGGCCCGCACCGTCGACGTGGTCGACCTTGTCATCGAGGAGCCGACCGTCCCGGCCCGTCAGCCTGACCTCTGAACCGCTAAGCCGATGCCGTGCTCGGGAGGAACGAACTCGTCACCCACCGTCGGCGGCATCTTCGATTGGGTCGGCGGTCACTGGCGGCTGATCACCACCACCCGCGGTAGCCCCGGTCAGGGATCCGAAATTGCTGTGGCCTCGGGCGACAAGGCGACTCACCGTCTGATCGGCGATCCGACGGGTTTCGGGGTCGGCAGCTTGCAAGCCGTTGCGCAGCACAGCTGAGATGGAGGTTCGAGCGCTGCTGATGAACCAGGGTCGGTCGGGTGCATCCACCAGTCCCGCAATGGCGGTTACCGACTCCGCCAGTTCGTCAGCGCCAAGCGTTGCGAGACGTTCGGCAATGTCATCGCATGAGGCGAGCCTTGTTCCGGCGGCGACGGCTTGGTTGAGCTGATCGAGCGCCCAGGCGTCAGGCAACTTCCCGGAGCTGAACCAGTGTCCAAAGCCGGCGAGCTCTGCTGCGTCACCGCCGGCTTGGGTAGCCGCATCTCGGCGCTTCTCCCATAGAGCTTTCAACCGGTTGGTCTGGTCTTGGTCGAGCTGATCCATGCTGTGCAGTTGCCAGCCGATATGTTCGATGAGGCGTGCGCGTAGGCGCAGCGGCGCGTGGTTGAAGAAGTCCGCGAGCCAGCCTGCATGTTGCGGGATCACGCCATCCCGGTAAAGCAGCCCGAGGTGCGACAACAGACAATCCTCGGGCTGCTCGTGCTGCGCGCCTTCGATGGGAGGGGCCGTCTCCGGCGCGTGGCTGAGGGACATGGCGTGCCGCTCATACAACGGCTGCAGGAGCGTTGCCGTCTCTACGGTCAGCCGACCGTACAGCAGGTAGGCGTTCCAAGCAGCCGACGCGATGCCCGGCTTAGTGACGTGGGGGAAGATTTCCTCGAGGTGCTGACGTGTCCACTGTTCGTCCAGCGCCGCCAGGAGGTGGATCTTGTAGCCGTAGAGGCTGCGGATCGGTGAGTTTGACCGACGTGCCGGGTCGAGGTGCTTTTCGAGCAGTCGGCGGACGGTGGCGTCGAGCGCGGGTGCTGCAGGGTTATGTAGGCGGATGGCGTATTGGAGCAGCGCGATCCAGGCGTTGCCGCCGATGCTGTTGATCGCTGTCTCGAAGGGCGGGCCGTCATCGTCGGTCGAGTCGTCGGCGTCGAGAAGTTGGCTGATCAGCGCGAGGGCCTGTTCGAGGTTGGCCTGCGGGATGTCGCTTCGCAGGCCGGCGGTCAGCAGTTCGGCCACTTCTTGCCAAGCCCAGTTCCAGCCCGGGTCCTGCTCACCGTCGCCCTGAATAGGACGTCCCGGCAGCTGGGCCGGCTGGGCCAGAGACGCGGCGGCGAAGTCGAGCACGGGTTGCCAGTCGGCGATCGATGCGGTGGCCGAACCCTGCTGGTCATCGGCGCATTCGATCGCCTGACGGAGTCCCTTCAGCAGACCACGGGCGTAGGTAGGGTCCAGGTCTAGGAAGCGGGGAGCGAGCGCGGCGAAGCGGCGCGGGTCGGCTGCAGCAGCGGCTTGGACTCGTTGACGCAGGTCGTCTCTGTCGGGATCGTCCCAGCGCCCGGTCGGCGTCCATGCCGTCAGGAAAGAGATGAGGTCGTCGTCGGTCATCTCGTCCAGGGCCGGCAGCGGCAGGTCTGCCCGATCTGCACTGCTATGGGCCTTGAACTCGATCACGCGGTTCGCGATGTCGGGGTCGCCGAGCTCCCGGACCAGCGCCTCCTTTTCCGCACGGTATGCCTCCGGGAGCGCGTCGCCGAGCCGCGCGAGCTGTCGATGCTTCCACCGTTTGATCGCCGCCGGGTCGTCGGTGTGTGTAGGCCCTTGATCGATCAGCGCCAGGACGCGATTGCGGTCCTCGGGTTCGAGACTGCCGAAGTGGGTGCCCAACAGCTGTCCGTACTCGACGAAGCAGTCCCGGTCGTGAAACAGGGTCGGGTCTGTCAGCGACGCGTTGACCAGCTCCGGTTCTGGGATCAGGAGGAGGATGTGCATTGCAAGGCGGCGGAAGATGCCGCCTTGGTGCGCGTCGAGCTCGGACACAACCTGCTCTGGGCCGATTTCGGTGGCGACGGCGATTGCAGCGTCGCGCAGCATGGTGACCAGTTCGTCGCGCGCTCTGAAGAGCTTGTCTGACGTGATGTCGGGCCACCAGATGCGGGAGTAGCTGAGCTCATCACGCCCGCCGTCATCTCTTTGCGCGAGACGAGTCGCAATGACAGCCAGCCCAGGCACACCTAGCTGCGGGAAGAGCCGGGTGACGAGTTCGGGCGGAATGTATCCACCTCCCCCGCCCCGCCGGGTCGGCGAAGGTAGCAGCTCAGCCAGGATGGCGGCGGCTTCTTCAAGCTGGCCGTCGGCGGCGAGCCTGGGGAGCAGCTCGGTTGCCTTGGACGGCAGGGCCCACTGAGCAGGCGACCGGAGCAGCTGAGCGATCTTCCCGGCCAACGGGCGCGCGAGTGAGATAGGTGCCGCGAGGGCAACGTCAGCGACGGTCTCGGCGGCTTGGGGGTTGTCAGTCTCCAACTGGAAAACGACGTCGATCACATCGGGCACGAGCTTCGGCTCCTGCATCATTCTGACGAGGTAGCGCCCTGGTGGCCACGGCTTGTAGGTCAGCAGGCCGTCCTCGTTAGGCTGCAACGGCGGCGGCGACCGGAAGTAGTTCTTTTTCAACAGGTGCGGGAACCATGCAGCCGAGGCGTGCTCGAAGAAGCGGTTCAGGGCCGGCGCGCTGTTAGGAACCTTGTTCAGGAGATGCGAAACCTTCTCCTTGGTGATCGGATCGGCGGTCGCGAGTTCGTCGATCATGGGCAGGGCGCGGGTGAACGACCCTTCGTACGCGCGCAGCACCACCTTGAGAACGGCGCCAAGCCTGTCCCAGCGTTCGATGAACGCCGCGTCAGCCGGGCGGTTGGCGAGCAGGGCACCGCGGTGGGCGGCGTCATGCCACGCCCCCGAGCTCTTCCAGAGGGAACGGATCTCGTCGGTGCTGTCGAACCCAAGCGCCGAGCAAATCTCGTCGATCACGAGCGCGCGGTCCGGGTCTCGTCGATCCTGCGGCTTCTCAGCCTCGAGACGGTCTTGCACCTCTACGGGGACGAAGGAGTAGAGCAGTTCGCGAAGCGCCGAGTCGATCTCGCGAGCCATGTGCGCCAGGATGAGCGAGCGGGTCTGTAGCGGCGGGTTCCCGCGGAGGATGCAAATGGCATCGGCGTACTGGTCGGCTGGAGCGTCGCCCATTACCCCCAGAAGCCGGTAAATCTCGCATTCATGCGGCTGGAAGGGTACAGGCTCGAACGGTGCTGGTTGGGCACCGCCGAACTCAGGGGTCGGCACAGGTCGCCTCCTCAACTACCACGGCGCACAAGGTTGAGTAGTTCCCGATGTCGAATTCTGGCGCGTACCCGTGGGAACGGGCGCTCGCCGGGCTGCTGCCAGTGATGATTCTGCGATCTTGACCCATCCGGGAACTTCTCGCCACAAGGTTAGGTACGCAGGCAGGCACGTTGGAGGCGCCGCGGTTGGCGGGTAGGTCATCCGGCGGCGGGCGTGATGGCCGACCGGTTAGGGGATTGTGGCCCGCGAGTCTTGCGCACTCTCACCGGCAGTTGACCGCGTTGCAGGCGCATCAGCAGCCCGCGGCTGGCCGGCCCGAGCAGGGCCAAGGGTCGAATGTTCGCCCGCTCGCTGACTGGTCGTGTCGGGGCGTGACAGGCGACAGGCGGGTTCGATCTGTCTGACAGCGCAGTTCTGGGCGGTGCATGTCCTCCATGGCATGCCCGCCCGGCGGGGATCGTTTGCGCGGCGGGGTCGAGGTGAGTTCGGCATGGCTGGCGCGGCGTACTGACACCGCGATCCCTGCGCTAGACCGCGAGGGAGGAGCGCCCCCACCGACCCACACCGGTCCCTCCCTGAGGTCCCCGCCGGGCGGCACACAGAACCGTTCTGGAGTGCCTTCATGCACCTGAAGCTGTCTGTCCTGTCGGAGATCGCCGCCGCGCCACAGCCGGTGGCGGTCAATTCCATCAATCAGGTCATCTCCAACATCACTGGCTGGATCATGGGCATCATCGCGTTGGTCGCGACGATGTTCCTGGTCATCGGCGGTCTGCGGTACATGGCCGCTGGCGGTGACCCGGCCCAGGTCGAGCAGGCCAAGGGCAACTTCAAATCTGCGTTGGTCGGCTACGCCTTGGCGGTGTTGGCCCCGGTGATCCTGCAGGTGTTGCAGGGCATCCTCGGCGGCTGAGGATGACCACCTGGTTGATGAACGATCTGGTCCGCTGGCTCGCCGAGCGGGTGATCGATCTTCTCGGTGGCCTGCTGGCTTTCCTGACGTCCTGGATCTTCGTGTCGCCGGATGTGACCGGGCTGCCGCAGGTGCAGTCGATCGCCGGGAAGAGCGCTCTCGTGGTCGACGCTTGCTTCATTCTCGCGATCGTCGCCGCGGGCGCCGCGGTCATGCTGGGCGACTCCGTCGAGACCCGCTACACGGTCAAGCAGCTCGTGCCGCGGCTCGTGGTCGGGTTGGTCCTGTCGGCGTTCGCGGTTCCGTTGACCGGCGTGCTCATTGAGGTGGCGAACGCGTTGACCGTGTCGCTTGCCGGGGTGGACGCCCCGACGACCGAGGTGGTCACGTTCGTCAAGGCGCGGCTCGCTTCGGCGATGGGGGATCCGAGTTCTGGTCTGCTGATGCTGATCATCGGGCTGCTGATCGTGGTGCTGATGTTCCTGCTCGTCGGCGGTTGGCTGACCCGCATCGCGGTGCTGGTCGTGTTGGCCGGTGTCGCGCCGGTGGCCCTGGCGTGCCACGCGACCCCTTGGACCGAGGGGGTCGCGCAGTTGTGGTGGCGGTCGGTGCTGGGCTGTCTGGCCACCCCGACGATCCAGGCGGTCACGTTCTCGGCCGGCGTCGACCTGGTGATCGATCCGCGGGGGAACGTGCCGGTCCTGCTCGGTCTACCTGGCTCCGACACCCTGAACCTGCTGCTCGTGGTCGTCGTGCTGTGGATGACGCTCAAGGTTCCGGGCCTGGTGCGGCGGTTCTCCGGTCAGCAGGGCCGCAGCGTCGGCATCGGCGGCGTCGTCCTGCGAACGGTGGCCCTGCAGGGGATGACCCGCAACCTGGGCCGACTCAGAGCCGCCCCGGTCCGGCGCACGCCGCTGGCGTCGAGCAACCCCATCCGCGCGCCCTACCGCCGCCTGCCCGGCGTCTACCCGAGCCCGGAGTGATCAATGAGCAATCTGGATGATGCGGCGCCGCGTGCGGTGGTGCCGGCCAATGTCAACGAGCCGGACCGGGTCGCGTTCGGGCTCACCTTCCGTCAGCTCGGCATCATCGGCGGCGTCGGCTTGGCCGCTGCCGGTGTCTACCGCTCGTTCGGGCATCTGCTGCCGCGGCCCGTGTGGCTCGTCGTTGGTGCTGTCGTGTTCGGTGTCGCGGTCGTGGTGGCGCTCGGCCGCCGCGACGGCCTGCCCTTGGACGTGTGGCTGCGGCACGCCTTCACGCTCTCGCACAGCCCGCGCGTGCTGACACCCGGGACGGCCCGCGCGGTCCCGGGCGCGGCCGTGGAGGGGAAGCCGATCGTGCCGGCGTTGTTGCGGTCGCCGGTGACGGCGGTCAGCCCTGCTGGTGTGCTCACCAGCGCAGGTGGCGACAAGGTGGTGATCGCCTGCGGCACCACCAACATTCACCTGCGAACCGGCGGTGAGCAGGGCGCGTTGCTGGACGGGTTCGGCCGGTTCCTCAACGGCTTGACCGGGCCGGCGCAGATCGTCGTGGCCGCGCAGCGCCACGACCTGGCCGCACACGCGCATGCTGTCGCCGATAGCGCCCGGCGCCTGCCGCACCGGGCGCTGCAGGCCGCCGCCGAGGACCATGCCGCGTTCTTGCTGGAGCTTGACGGCGAGCGTGATCCGTTGCGCCGGCAGGTCCTGGCGGTCGTCACCGGCGCGCGAGCGGGCGACACGGCGGTGCGGGCGTTGTCCGGGCTCGGCGTGCACGCCGCCGTGTTGGACGGGTCTGCGGTGTGCGCCGCGCTCGCGGGCGCGGTCGACCCGTTCTCCCCACCGGTGCCCGGCCCGCGCGCGGTGCCCGGCGTCCCGATCACTCTGCGGAGCAGCACATGAACCTGTTGAAAAACCCCAAGAAGAGTGTCCGAGGCGTAGAGGGCATGCCGTCGCCGGCCGCGTTGTCGCTCACCCCGTCGCATGTGCGGGTTGGTGACGGTTACGCCGCCACCTACGTCGTGTGCGGCTACCCGGCGGAGGTCGGTCCGGCGTGGCTCGATCCGCTGCTGTCCTATCCGGGGCGCGTCGACGTCGCCGTGCACCTGGACCCGGTGGTGCCGCAGTTGGCCGCGCCGATGCTGAAGCGGCAACGCGCCCGCCTCGAATCGTCGCGTCGGCTCGACTCCGACGCCGGGCGGTTGGGCGATCCGATGGTCGAGGCCGCCGCAGCGGATGCTGCGGACCTGGCTGAGCGGGTTGCCCGCGGGGCGGCGAAGTTGTTCGAGGTCGGCATCTACGTCACCCTCCACGCTCGCACCCTCGACGACCTGGCCACCCTCACCGCGGGCGTGAAGTCGGCTGCGGCGAGCGTGCTGTTGGACCTGCAGCCGGCGACGTTCCGTCACCAGCAGGGCTGGCTCTCGACGCTACCGGTCGGGGTGGACCCGCTGCGGATGCGCCGCGTGCTGGACACCACCGCCCTGGCGGCGGCGTTTCCCCTCGCCTCGCCAGACCTTCCCGCACCCACCCCCGGCAGCATTCCCTTGGCGGAGGGGGTGTTGTACGGGGTCAATACCACCTCTAACGGGGTGTTGGTGTGGAACCGGTGGGCGCAGGACAACCACAACTCGGTCGTCCTCGCTCGCTCCGGGGCGGGCAAGAGTTACTTCGTCAAGCTCGACGTCTTGCGCAACCTGTATCAGGGCACGACCGTCAGCGTCATCGACCCTGAGGACGAGTACACGCCGCTGGCCGACCACGTCGGCGGCACGGTGGTGCAGCTGGGCGTGCCCGGGGTGCGTATCAACCCGCTTGACCTGCCCGACGACCGGCGGCCGGACACGCTCACCCGACGCGGCCTGTACCTGCATACGCTGATCGCGGTCATGCTGGGCGCGGCCCCGCCGCCGGCCGAACGCGCCGCCCTGGACCGGGCCATCACCGCGACCTACGCCCGCGCCGGCATCAACGCCGACCCGGGCACCTGGACGAAGCCCGCTCCCCTGCTGCGTGACCTGGCCGAGGTGCTCGCCGGGGACGATGATCCGGCCGCCGGGCAGCTGGCCGCCCGGCTCGTTCCCTGGACGGTGGGGAACTTCGCCGGCCTGTTCGACGGGCCTACCACCACGGTCCCGCATGGGCATCTGGTGGTCTGGTCGCTGCGGCATCTGCCCGATGAGCTGCGGACCGTCGGCACGCTGTTGGCGCTGGACTCGATCTGGTCGGGCATCGACACCCCGCCGGCCGGCATTAGCCGGGGTCGGCATCTGGTGGTGGTGGATGAGGCGTGGCTGCTGATGCGCGACGGTGAAGGCGCGCGGTTTCTGTTCCGGATGGCGAAGGCGGCCCGCAAGCGGTCGGCGGGGTTGTGCGTCGTCACGCAGGACGCGGCGGATGTGCTGTCGACCGACCTGGGGCTCGCCGTGGTGTCCAACGCCGCGACGCAGGTCCTGATGCGCCAGAGCACCCAGTCGATCGACGCTGTGGTGGAGGCGTTCAACCTCACCGCGGGTGAGGCGCGGCTGCTGCTGGCCTCGCCCCGGGGCGAAGGGCTGCTCGTCGCGGGCCGGTCGCGGATCCCGTTCCGCAGCGTCGGGTCGGCCGCGGAGCACACAATCGCCGTCACGGGCATCGGGGAGACCGAGTGACCGCCACCCCGGGCTGGGCCGCCGAGATGGGGCATTGGGTGCTCGCCCGGCCGTGGCTGGCCTTCGTCGCCGCCGCGATCGTTGTCGCGGCCGTGTTCGGGCATGACCAGGTGCTCGCCTGGCGGCACCGGCGGTTCACCGCCGGCGCGCGATGGCTGACCGTCGCTGCCCCACCGCAGGTCACCGCCGAGGCCGCCGCAGCGTTCTGGACCACCCTCACCGGCGTCCTCACGCCGTCGGTGTGGCGCCGCCGGGTGTTCGGCTACCCGCATGTCGGCTGGGAGTACACGTGGACCGGCCGCGCGCTGACCATCCGGGTCTGGGTGCCCGGCACGGTGCCGCCCGGCGCGGTCGAGGCCGCCGTCCGCGCGGCCTGGCCCGCCGCCACCATCACCACCACAGATGCCGCCGCGCCGATCCCGCCGCAGGTCGGTGAGGGGGTGGGTGGGGCGCACTGGCCGCAGCACCCCGATGGGCTGCCGCTGCGCAGCGACCACGACACCGATCCGCTGCGGGCGCTGCTCGCCGCCGGCGCCGAGGTCGGCCCCCATGAGCACGCCTGCGTGCAGGTCCTCGCCCGGCCGGCGCGAGCCCGCCGAGTCCGCGCCGCCCGCCGGGCGGCGGCAACGGCCGCCACCCACCCGCACGGGCGGCCGGATCTGGCCGCGCGGGCGGTGTCGGGTATAGCGAGGCTGGCCGTCGAGCCGCTGCTGTGGCTGCTCGAGGTGTTCACACCCGGCCCGTCCAGGCCGCCGCACGCCTCGACGGGTCGGGTGGCCGAGCGGGATCCGGTGGCCGCGGCTGAGGCCCGCACGGTGGTGGAGAAGGCGGTGCGGGTGCCGCACTTCGAGATCGCGGTCCGGTTCGCCGTCGCCCGCGACCCGGACACCACACCACCGGATGCGGGGCGGGCCCGGCAGACCCGTGAGCGGCTGATCGGGCTGGGGCACACCATCGCCTCGGCCGCCGCGGCGTACACGGGCCCGAACCGGCTGCGGCGCATGAAGATGCCCCACCCGGTCTCCACCCTCGCCGGGCGCCGGTTGCGGCGGGGGTTCCTGGCCACCGTGGCGGAACTCGCGGCCCTCGCCGCGCTGCCGCAAGACCTCGCCGTGCCCGGCCTGGACCGCGCCCGAGCGAAGGCCGTGCCGGCGCCCGTGCAGGTCCCCGGCGGTGGGCGTGGCGTCAAGATGCTCGGCCGCGCGCAGATCGGCCGCCACAAGGTCGGGTTGACCGTCACCGACGCCCGCCAGCATGTGCACGTGGTCGGCAAGACCGGCGTCGGGAAGTCCACGCTGCTGCTGAACATGATCCTCGGCGACATCAAAGCCGGCCGGGGCACGGTGGTCATCGACCCGCGCGGAGACCTGATCACCGACATCCTCGACCGGCTCCCCGCCACCTCCGCGGACAAGATTGTGATCATCGACCCGGACCAGGAGAACCCGGGCTGCTTCAACCCGCTCGATGACCGGGGAGACCCGCACCTGGCGGTGGACAACCTGGTGGGGATCTTCGCGAAGATCTTCCAAGGGCAGTGGGGGCCGCGGATGGACGACACGATGCGGGTGGCGTGCCTGACGCTGATGCGCCACGCCAAACCGACGCTGAGCCTGGTGCCGTCGCTGTTGCAGGACAAGGACTTCCGGGCCCGGTTCACCCACGGCCTGGACGACCCGGACGGTCTCGGCGGGTTCTGGGTCTGGTACGACGGCATCAATGAGCAGTTCCGCGGGCAGGTCATCGCCCCGGTCCTGGCCCGGCTACGGGCGTTTCTGCTGCGCGATTTCGTCAAGTCGGTCATCGGCAACGCGCACAGCTCGTTCGACATGGGTCGGGTGCTCGACGGCGGGGTGCTGCTGTGCCGGCTGCCCAAGGGGGTGCTCGGGGAGGAGACGACGCGGATCCTGGGCTCGCTGGTTGTCGCCCGCGTCTGGCAGGCCGCCATCGCCCGCGCCAGCATCCCGGAGGACCAGCGCCGCGACGCCGTGCTGTACGTCGACGAGTGTCAGAACTTCCTGACCCTGCCCGGCTCGGTCGGGGACATGCTGGCCGAGGCACGGGGGTTCCGGCTGGGTCTGGTGCTGGCGCACCAGGACCTGGCGCAGCTCCCGAAGGATGTCGCTGCAGCGGTGTCCGCCAACGCCCGGTCGAAGCTGTTCTTCAACGTCGACCCGGCCGACGCCCGGGAACTGTCGCGCCACACCAGACCGGAGCTCGACGAGCACGACCTCGCCCACCTCGACGTCTACACCGCCGCCGCGCGGCTGCTGGTCGGCAACCGGGAGCTGCCTGCGTTCACGTTCACCACCAACCCGCCGGCAGAGGTGGTGGGTGAGGCGACCGCGATCCGTCAGGAGTGCGCCGCCGCGCACCGCCGCGCCGACGGTGAGCCGCCGATGCAGCAGGTCGCCCGTTCGGCGATGAAACGGCGGATGACCAGCCGGGAGCGCTGAGCAAAGGCCTGCTCGTTTCGGGCCTCGTCCGGGTGCTGCGGTGAGGGCTCGCTTGGGGGTGTCCGGGAGACGAGACCTCACCCGAGCATCCCCCACCGGCCTGTCAGGTTCCTGACCTGCCCGTGCCTGGCCTGCCTCCGGCCTGTCCGCGAGATCAACTCATCCAGACTCCCTACCGGGACTCTCTCTGCAGGGGTACCCATGCCGCAATCGCGCTCTGCTGACCTGCTGGCCATCTACCCGCACATCACCAGCCGGGACCGGCAGCTGCTCCGACTCCTCGACGACCATCAGGTCCTGACCACCGATCAGATCCACCAGCTGTTCTTCCTGGCCCGACGCACCTGCCAGATCCGCCTCAGCGAGCTGTACGGGCTGGGCCTGCTGGACCGGTTCCGGTTCGCGCGCACCGGCGGCGGCAGCCAGCCGTGGCACTGGACCCTCGGCCACAACGGACACCGCTTCCAGGCCGCCGCCCACGAACGCCCCGAGCCGACCGCCCGGGCGAGCCGGCAAGCCGTGCAACGGGTGTCGGCCAGCCCGACCCTGACCCACCTGCTCACCGTCAACGAGTTCTTCGTCCGGCTCAAGACCCACACCCGGCGCCACCCCGAGATGCGTCTGGACCGGTGGTGGTCGGAGCGGACCACCACCCGGCAGTTCCGCACCATCACCGCCGACGGCCACGGCATCTGGACCGCCGCCGGCGCCAGCGTCGGGTTCTGGCTGGAGGCCGACACCGGCACCGAACCGCTGGGCCGGCTCGTCGGCAAACTCGACCGCTACGCCACCCTGACCCGACGCGTCGGCATCCAATATCCGGTGCTGTTCTGGCTCGGCAGCCCTGCCCGGGAGGAACACCTGCACCGGCTCCTACGCGGCCGACGCGACGTCCTGGTAGTCACCGCCACCCACGAGACGGACCCGGCGCAAGCGGTGTGGCTGCCGGTCGGCGCCACCGGCCGAGTCGGGCTCGCGCAGCTACCCACCGACCACGGTCAGCCGGTGGCGGACAACCCCAACTTCGACGACGGAGTCTTCGTCCTCTGACACGACCTGTCAGCCGACCAGCCGAAACCTGTCACCGCAGGTAGAAGGCATGGTTGCGACTGCTGGTCGGGGGCGTGCTGTCAGGTCACGACGCTACGGTGCAGCTTCTTCTCTTTTGTTCGCACCGCCGCCCGTCTGTTCTCCCCGGATCTGCCCGCGCCAGCGGGATCACACCCTCAGCCCACCACCCGGTCGGCCCCGTGACCCCCGCCCCGCGCCTTTCCCGGCAGCACTCCGCCACAGACGCCGCATCCCGGTGGCACCACCACACCCGCAGTCGAACCGCGCCTTCGCGAAGGGAGCACCCCGTCATGCCCGCACTCACCAACACGTCCCTCACCGACCAGGTCATCACCGTCTGCTTCGCCCCCGGCCAGGACGCCGACTGGTTCGCCGCCTCCGAAAAGGTCCACGACCTCCTGCAGGCCAACGGCACGCCGTCGCGCCGCTACCGCGTCCGACACCGCCGCCTCATCGGCTGGCTGACCCGCTTCATCGGCTACTACCTGCTCGACGCCGCCCGCCGCTTCGGCGCGATCACCATCGCCGCCGGCGGCCGCAAGAGCCGCCTCGACCTGACCGGCACCGCCGCCACCGCCGCACACGACGCCGCCCTGCGCTGGCGTACCTGGCACACCCACGTCGCCACGACCACTCCCGTCGCTCGGCCGTTCGAGGACTACCTCGCCCAGCACCACACCGACCCCGCCAAGGTCACCGCCCACGAGGCCCGCCGACGCTTCGAGCAGCAACCCCGCGTCCTGGCGATGCTCGCCCACCACCTCGACCCATACGAACTGCCCGCCTACCAAGCAGGCGAAGCCACCTACACCGGCCTGCACTGGCGCATCGCCCTGGTCGGCGACGCGCTGATCACCACCGACGGTCGCCTCCTCACCCCCGCAGGCGGCTCCGTCGCCGACCGGTTCCGCTTCCTCAACGACGCCTGCGCCTACCTACGCAGCCTCGACCCACGCGCGCGGCTGTGCGCCGTCACCATCACCTGACACCCCCTCCGGACCCGAAACACCACGGCCGGTCACAGCCCCGCTGCGACCGGCCTTCGCCATCTCCCCGCCGTTGGAAGGAGACCCCTGATGTTCCTGACCGATCCGGTGCTGCGGCGCATCGCCGCCGACACCAACGACGTCCTGCCCGAGCAACAGTGGCGCCACGACACCGCCACCGCCGAACCGATCGGTGACCTCGCCCGCCTCCTGCACAAGACCGCGCTTGACTTCACCGACAGCACCACCAACCTCGACCAGGCCCTCACCAGGCTGGGTGCACTCGCCGAAACAGGCCGACGAGGACTGGCTGCGCACGCCGGCCTTCACCTCCCCGGTCACCACCAGGTCGTCACCGATGCGCTCGCCGCCCGCGAGCGGCACACCGTCCTCGGCGTCACGCTCACTGCCTGCTACCGCGCCTGGCGCAACCACCGGCCGATGAACGAAGGCGACGAGCGACACGTGCTTCTGCGGCGTTGCGACCCGTCGCGTGGGGTGGCGACCCTGCAGCGCAAGGATCCGGACACGTGGCTGGTGATACCCGACGCCGAAGCCGCCGCCGCCTTCGACATCCCCTACCCGCAGCGCATCGTCGGCGAGGTCACCCACACCGAAGGGGGATGGGCGCCGACTGCCTACGTCGCCCGTGCGCATCAGGTCCCGCTCGCCACGGTGTACTCCCTGCCGATCCGGGGTGAGCTCACCTCGGCCTGCCGGACGCTGCTGCGCTGGTGGAACCTGCGCCACTCCGACGCCTGGCACAACCGCACTCCCGCACAGCTCACCCCCGCCGAACTCGCCCACCTCACCGACTGACGGGGCAGCGTGATGCCGCACCTCAACCTGGTCGAGCGGTGGATCACCGCGGCGACCGGCCGCACCCTCGACCAACACGCCGTCGACCCCATCCCCGCCGCCGCACACCTACCCGAGGCCGCCGACGATCTCCGGCACCTACGCGACGAGCTGCTGCTCGCCGTCGACCACCTGCGCACCAGACTCCTCAACGAAGACGACCTACACGCATCCGCCGCCGCCATCACGGGATCGGCGAAGACGATCCAGACCCTGGCCGGCGAGTACGGCAACACCCGCGCTCGGATCGACGCCCTCATCGGCGACGAGACGCGGACCGCCTACGCGCTGACCCACCCTGGGCAGCAGGTACGTCGGCGCTACCTCGACCCCGGCGACACCGTGCTGGTCGTTCTGCCGCACACCGACTCCTGCCGCGCGCTCAACCTCGCCGGACACACCTCCCACATCAGGGTGGGCAGCTCCGACGCCCGGTGTCGGCCGCCCGGCAGCGTCAGCTCGGTACGGCTGTCCCACAGCGACGCCGGCATCTACCGGGACCGCACCGAGGACCGCCTCTACACGCTGCAGCCCGCAGCAGGCACACCCACCACCTCAGGCCGGTAATCGACCGGTCTCATCCCGGCGCCCTTCACCGGGCGACGAATGGCACACCTCGCACGGCACTGCGCTCCCGACGCGCGCCTGCCACCCCGGTTATCACCCGCGACCCGGCTCACCATCCGGGCGGCCTCACTCACGCCGCTATCCGAACTACGTCCCCAAGGAAGGAACACCATGAAAGACCTGTCCCTGACGCCTGCAGCTCAGGCTGTCCTCGACGCCCTAACCGATCTCGGTCAGGGCGATGTCCACGAGCTGGCCGACCGCGCCGGAAAGGCGCGCTCGACCACCGACAAGGCACTCAAGATCCTGGCCGATGCCGGCTTGATCGTTCCGGTGGACACCGACGCCGATGCGGCCGACGGCGCGTCCACCCGGTGGGCCCTGCCCGCCCCGGACGGCGCCGCCGCTGCGGAACCGGACGCTGCCGTCGATCTCGGCGACCAGCAGACCGCCGCCGCGGGCCAGAGCGAGCAGCTCACCGGATCGCGCCTCGACACCTCGGCCAGTGAACCTGCCAACGGCGGCGCAGCTGATCCATCCCGCGACGGCCACGCGGACAAGGCACCGGATGAGGCGGGAGACGAAACCGACCAGCACGACAGCCGCGAACGCGACGACGACAGCAGCGAGGCCGGTGAGAGCTCCGCCGTCGCTGCGGTGCAGCCGGCGCGGCCCGGTGACCGCAAGGTCATGGCCATCAAGGGAGTCCTGGCCGACTACGGCGACGCCGGCGCCACCATCGACCTAATCGTGGCCGAAAGCGGCATCGGACACGCCACCGCGTCCCGGCTGCTGACCGCGATGGAACAGGCCGACGCCGCCCGTCGACTGCCCGGCCTACCCGAGCGGTGGATCGCCGGCCCGACCAGAGCCAGCGAGGTGGACCCGAACCCGGAGCCGCCCCGCTGCCCGCTGTGCTCCCAGGTCATCCGCGGCCAAACGAGCATGCCGATCGCCGCAGCGGCGGTGCTGCCCCTGATCCGACCGGACGGCACGCTGCACGTCGTCAACGCAGAAGGCGAAACCCACGTCGTCGCCCTGCCGCTGCGCGCACCCGCCCGCACGCCGCGCGTCGCCCGCAGCACCGGCCCGCGCGGTGACGGGACCGTCAACGCCGACGGCAGCCCACCGTTCGGCCGAGGCGAACTGGAAAGACTCACCCTCGACGTCCTGGCCGCCAACCCCGGCCAGCAGATGACCCCGCAGGACATCGCCACCGTGCTCGCCGGCCAACTCGGCCGCGCTATCAGCTCCGGGGCCGTGCGGAACAACTGCACCAAGGCCGCCGCCAGCGGCCGGATCGTCCTGGTCTCCGACGCGCCGCTGACCTTCGTCCACCCGGCGCAACCCGACAGCGACAACCCCGTCGCAACCGACGCGGGCAGCACCGACCGGTCCTGACCAGCGCCACTTCCCTGCGGGGGCCGAGCCGCGTGCTCGGCCCCGCCAGCACATTGAGAGGAGCATCCCGTGCCGCACGAACTCGAGACCTACACCGACGGAACGACTGCCTTCGCCAGCGCACGCCTGTCGGCCTGGCACCAGCTCGGCACCGTCACCCAGGAAACGATGAAGGCCGAAGAGATCATGACCGCCGCCCGCCTCGGCGACTGGGGCGTCCGCACCATCCGCACCGTCGGCATCGACATCGTCAACGGAGCCGAGGTACAGGTCCCCGCCGACGACAAGCGAATGACCGTACGCCGCAACCCGGTCACCGGCCAGACCGAATACCTGGGCATCGTCGGCACCGACTACACGGTCGTCCAGAACGAGCAGTGCGCCGAGATGCTCGACCGGCTCGTCGATCAGGTCGGCGGCGCCCACTTCGAAACCGCCGGCAGCCTGCGCCGCGGCAAGAGCGTGTTCGTCACGATGAAGCTGCCCGACGCGATGGAGATCGCCGGGGTGGACCGCCTCGACCTGTACCTCATCGGCACCACCTCCCACGACGGCAGCGCCGCCCTGCGGGTAGACGCCAGCCCGATCCGGGTGGTCTGCGCCAACACCCAACGCGCCGCCTTCCAGCACGCCGTCGGCCACTACACCTTCCGGCACACCTCCAACGTCAACTCCCAGATCAGCCAGGCCCGCGAAGCCCTGGGCCTGATGTGGACCTACATGGAGACCTTCGAGAAAGCCGCCGAACGGATGCTCAACGCGGAGCTGACCATCCGCGAGTTCGAGAACGTCGTCGCGCAGGTATGGCCGGTCAAGGACACCGCGTCCGAGCAGGCCAAGAACAACGCCAAACAACGCCTCGGCACCCTCAAGTACCTCATCCGCGAGGCCGACACCCAGAAAGCCATCACCGGCAGCCGGTGGGCCGGATACCAGGCCATCACCGAATACCTCGACCACTACCAGCCCGCCAAGAACGACCTCGTCCGCGCCAACCGGGTGCTGACCGGCAACACCGGCGACCTGAAAGTCGCCGCCTTCGACCTACTGAAGATCTGACCGCACACCCGTCTCCGGAGCAGCGGTCACCGCGCCGCTGCCCCGGAGCCGAAGGAACGGCCACTCCCACGTGACGCCGCCCAGCACCCGAAGGCTCGATGCAGACCAGAGGACCCGCCGATGACCGGCCACCTCCGCCACCCCCGCAATCCACGGCAGTCGGTATTTGGCCTACCCGCCACCGACGTGCAGCGGTGGGAAGCCGACAACCCGCCGCGCATCGACGACACCTGCGAGGACTGCTACACCCTCCTGCCCGAAGCCGCCCGACCCGACGACGCCAACCACCCGCCGGGCGACGCCACCCTCATCGACACGTTGCGACGCATCGTCACCGCCCGGCAGTACGCCAAGATCGACGGCGTGCTTGTGGACATGTGGTCCGCCAGCATCACCGTCCTCATCTGGGACAACCTTCGCGAGGACAAACGGCAGCGGCTACTGACCCTGCCATCACACGAGCTGATCCTCCGATGCATCGCGATCTACCGCCACATCACGAAGGACCAGACGGCCAAGGACCAGTCCAGGCACAACCGAGGTACAGGGGTGTGAGGTCAGCCGGTGTTGACATGCCTCACGTTCATCGGCTGATCGAGCAGCTCGAAGTGGGCCGCCCACGTGGGCGGCCCACGGTCATTCTCCGCTTCACCACCTTGGAAGCCCTCCGCGCACCTGTCCGCTCCACCGCCGATGAGCACGCTCCCGACTGCCCCTGTCCGATCAGCTATCCCCAGCCGCATTGAAAGGCCGCCGCCATGACCAGAGCCATCACCGGCATTGTCAGCCTCGTCGTCGTTGCCTGCCTCGGCCTGCCCATACTCCTGCTGACGGCCGTCATGGGCGGCGGCTCCAACGGGTGCGGCACCGCCGCGATACCCAACATGCATCCCTCCGAGCGACCGCCTACCGTCGGCGCCTGGGATGCCGAGCAACTTGACGTAGCCGCGACCATCATCGACACCGGCGTCACCAAAGGCGTCCCGCGATGGGGCTGGATCATCGCCGTCGCCACCGCCATGCAGGAATCCCGCCTCCGCAACCTGCCCCACCGAGGCACCCGCAACGACCACGACTCCATCGGAGTGTTCCAACAACGCCCCAGCCAGGGATGGGGCACCGTCGCACAACTGTCTGAACCCGCCCATCAAGCAGGCAAGTTCTTCGACAAGCTCCTCACGACCTCCGGCTGGGAATCGATGCCACTCACCCAGGCCGCCCAGGCGGTCCAAGCCTCGGCCTACCCCAACGCGTACGCCACATGGACCAACGATGCCCTCCGCCTGGTAGAGCAGCTCACCAGCACCCTCGCCGACTGCACCCCCGACGCACTGGCCGCCCTACCTGCCGGATTCACGCTGCCCACCGACACCCCGCCAGCCGTGACAACCGCGGTGTTCTGGGCCGCTGCCCAACTCGGCACGCCCTACCACTTCGGCGGCTCGTGCACCGACCCGCACTCCAACGACCCCCACAAACAGTGCGACTGCTCATCCCTGATGCAAGCCGCCTACCGAGCAGCCGGAATCTCCATCCCCCGCATCACCACCGACCAAGCCAACGCCGGCACACCAGTAGCCAGCCCGACACGCCTGCTACCCGGCGACCTCATCCTGATCCCCGGCAGCAACGGCACCCCGGCCCACCCACGCCACGTCGGCATGTACCTCGGCGAAGGACTCATCATCCAAGCACCGCAGACCGGCGACATCGTCAAGATCACTCAGCTGAGCAGCTGGAACGAACAGATCGCCAAGATCCGACGGATCGTCCAGGAGCCTGCTTGAGAAGGACACGTTCCTGGGTTCGGGGCAGTCGATGCCGTCGGATGCCGCCTACCGGGCACCGCGGCCCTCGCATCTGCTCAACCTTCGGCTGATGTGCGACTCGACGATCCGGTTTCGCCACTCAGGACGGATGATCGGTAGACGCGGACTGGCGCCCGGATCGCGGCATGAGAGTTGACCACTGACGCGCGGGGATTGTGCATGCTCGTGAAGGGACGGAATACTAGCGTTCTCTCCCGGCAGAGCGAGCTTTCGCCAAAGGAGGCGCACTTTGACGACGAACCATGAGGGTAGACGGCGGCCGTACGAGACGCTCGAAGCCAGCTTCCAATCTGCCTGCGATGCTGCGGTGAGCGCATGTCGGCGGCTCTCGCCGCCGTATAACCCGACGGCGTGGATCGGCATGTCTGGAAGGCATGGAGCTGCGGAGGCCGCGCGACGGCTCGTAATCAGCGGAGACATCCAGACCGGTTTCGAGAGACTGGTCCAGGCGGGACGGCCAGAACTAACCATTGAGTGGGCGACTCGACCCCAGATGGAATCCCTTATTCAGCGAACAGCACCGCGAAGCCGCCCAGTGGCGTCTACGTCAGGCAGGGATCCAGCCACCGGCTTGATTCCGTAAGGTTTCGGCAGTCAGATCGGTCGCACTGCGACGTGCCCACTGCGGGCGACACGCCGGCCAGCCACATGAGAGTGCGGGCCGCCGAACTCGGCAGAACAGACAGATGGAGTACCTTCTTTGCTGAGCGACAAGGGTGCGGAGCAGCGCGTGGACTATGAATACTATGAACCGGATGACGATTTCTGGGACTTTGACGAGCTCACCCCCGCCGTTACGTACGCTGACGCGGTCCAACAGTTAACGGCACTGGCGTCACTTCGCTCTGACCTCAGAGTTGAATGGTCCGGTGGTCGTGGGCCGCGAGGGGATGCCCGCCTCGTCTTCCTAAACAAGAGCGGCGACACGATTCTAAGAACCAGGTTCCGATCCGCAACCGACCTGCCTGCGGCGCGACGACTGGTCGAGCAAATACGTCCGATTCCTGAACATCGAGCCCTGTGGATCGAGTCGGAAGACGTCATTGAAGCTTGGTTGGCCGGACCCCGGGACGAAACCATTTACGCCCTATCTCGCCAATTACGGCCGAAGCTGAAGAGGAGGGTGCACTTTGATGGGCGTCCGGTAGTCGACGACGTGTACGGCCTGTTGAATTCGACTGGTCTACTTATCGTAGAAGACAAGCGGTCGCAGGGGAGAGGAGCGCGAACTCTCCGGATTGCAGGGGTGGGCGACAGCCTCCTTGTTGCCTACGCCGGAAGCCGTCGCGGGGAACTCCAAGGCGTGTCTCTCAAACTCGGCGGCTTCTCTGTGGCGGACCTCAGCGAAGCGCTGGAAGCACTCGAGTCTTACGGGTCAAGCTACTTGCATACGCTGGCTTCAAACCTGGATCTGCCGGTCAGACTTTGGAGCCCAGCATATAAGCAAGTGCCGGCCGCGCGCGCCACCTCACGTAGCGAGATTCGTTTTCCGTCTCGGCGCCACGATCCAATTCCCGCAGAGCTATACGGCGCTGCGAACACGCCTGGCCGGGACGCCTTGGAAAAGTACATCAAATATTACCAAGTCCTGGAGTACTACTTCCCGCGGGCGGCATCGTCATACTCGGCATCGATCGGAAAGTCTGGCAACCAAGGTACCACGCCTTCCGGGAAGCAGTTGAGCGTCGAGAGTGGGCAGATCGAAGCACTCCTACGCCTAGCTGTGCAGCCGAGACAGCTTGAAGGCTTCTTCTACGGAAGCGACGTACTTGCGGTAGCGTCCAATAGCAGCGCAATCGTTGACGTGACGACCCTCGAAAAGGACATAAACGGCCAGCCGAGACCTGGGTTCGATTATCAATACGCTGTCGCCATGAGGATCTACGGCATCAGGTGCAGAATTGTGCATGCCAAAGAGCCAGGTATGAGCGGCAAGCGAACTAGCCAGCCACTCCTTCCTTTCAGTCGAGAGGCGCGTAACCTGCAAGCTGACATCCAGCTCGTGAGGTTCGTCGCCGAACGAGTAATGGACTATTGGGCAACGCCCTTGCCCTGAGCATCCGGAGATCGGAGTCCCAACTCTTATCGGCAGATCCGCGCATGCTCAGCGGCAGATCCGTGAACCCGCTGTGCAGCACGACAGTATGCCGCCCACGGACCCGAGGCCCGCCGGTCGCCGAGCTGCGGGCGTGCCGCAGCACCCGGGCGAGAAAGTCGGCTTGGTACTTGCGGACGGCCATGGTTGATACGGGAGACTTGAAGTGCATGACATCGGGACGGGAAGGTGACCTTGTCAGAGAGAGATTCGGCGTTCCTGGAATTCGTCACGGGGAAGGCCAACGAGCTACTCGAGACCACGGGAAAAACTCCTGGGCGGGACGACATCGCTCGCCTGCTGATCGAGCACCTTCTAGAAGTTCTCACGCTCCGCCCCGACTTGAGTGATGATCTTCGGTCCCAGGTGGCTGACCGGGCCGCCGAACGGCTTGCCGCCGAGAAGACCGCCACGACTGGCGACACCGTGATCGACGGCGCACTTCAGTCATTCGACGACATGTTGGCCGCCGGCGAGGCGGCTAATCAGCGACTGATCGAAGCCGTGTGTTCTCGTGCGCACTTCTGGAATTTCGATGGCGCGGTCGCCGACGACAGGATCTTTCTTCCCGGTCACGCGATTCACGCATTATTGCTATTCTCTTTCCAAGCGCGCGCTTTGATGGTGGCGAAGGAGATTAAAGAACTCTCCAAGCTCGCTCTTTATGACGGCGCGGCAGCGCGGATCAGGACTCTTTACGAGATCGGCATTATTTCGCGAGCAATTGCAGCTGACCGAGATTACTCCTTATCCGAGCGATACCACGCTTCAGGGGTCTATGAACGCCTAAGGGACATCCGCGCCTACAATGAGACATGCGCCGAACTGGGCTTCCCGCCTCCCAGTCTGGACGAAAGGGCTGAGTGCGAGACCCTGATCGCCCGAATAGAGGGCAAGTTCGGGAGGGATATCCGTGAGCCCTACGGCTGGGCGTTGCCCATATTCGGCTCGGAAAGACGACGAGTTACATTCGCTGACCTAGATCATCGATACGGCGGCGACGACCTGCGCGCCGTGTATCGCCTGTTGAATCATTCGATCCATGCGGGAGCTTCGGTTGCGGCGTTGGGGGTGGATTTCAACAGGAAAGAACTCACTCCAGCTCGCCCCATCTTCAACCATGACAAGTCGCTTCGCGCACTCCGAATCTCGTCGATGTTGCTCGAAGCACTTAACTATGCGATTTTCGAGTCACTGCTCAGGCCGGAAGAATGGGACGAGCTCTCCTCGGTTGCCCTGATGAGAGAGTGCCGATACAAGATCGGGTGAACTATCATCGGCAGATCCGGATGCCACCTGAGCTCCATGAGCCGCCGAGGCCGTGGCTCGAGTCGTTAGGTTGGGCGGCGAGTCCGCATCGGCCGGCTTCCCGATGCGTCATGTCGTTGTTCCTGGGCACGGATCGTGGGGTTGTGAAATGTTGAGGTCAGGTATGGTCCAACTCCGCCCCGAGGCGGGCGGCTAGGGCGATAGTGTCTTCGCTCGGTTCAGCGTCGAGGTCGGCGAGCACTCTCGTCAGGGCGCGCAGAAGGGTACGAATGCCGTCGGCATCGCCGAGGGCGTGCCGGGCGTGGATGGCCTTGGTGTAGAGGGCTTCGTTGTACCGGTCTAGGACGATGGCTTTGTTCAGCAGGTCAGAGGCGGCCTGCGGGTCTGGCTTAAGCAGGTCGTCGGCGAGGAGTAGGTGGGCTTCGGTGCACCAGCGGCGTACCGTCTCGCGGTGGGGCTGCAGCCAGTCGTAGTCCTGCCCCTCGGCCAGTGGCGCGTCGTAGAGTTCGCAGGCGGCGGTCAACAGTTCATGGCGTCGCGGTCCGGTGGCGATGGTGGCGCGGCGCATGAGGTCTCGGAGGGTCCACACGTCGACGTCGACCGTCGTCGGGTCGAGTCGGTACCTGCCGGCGGTTTTGATGACGTAGGCGTTTTTCGTCTCGGCGTCACCGGCGCGGCCGAGGACGTGTCGCAGGTTTGAGGCGTTGGTGTGTACGCGTTGGTCGGCTTGGCTGAGGCGGGCGTCGGGTTCGAGGTATTCGCCGATGTCGCGGGTGGTGACGCCGTCGGGGTGGCAGGCCAGGAAGACGGCGAGTTCGAGGGCTTTGGCGCGCAGGGGCCGGCCCGGTTTGGTGATGTCCTCGATCCGCGGCGGGCCAAGCACCCGAAGTCGGGCCTTCCCGACGACAGCGGCGAAGGGAGTTGCAGTTGCCGCGGGCTGATCCTGAGATGCCGCGTCGTTCCGGCTGGCGTGCAGGGCAATGACCGTGGCCGGACCGGCTGGCGAGGTTGTCGCTGGTGGTTCGCCGGTTTGTGCTTCTCGCAGCGTGGTCAGGGTCTGGATCGCTGTGGTGGGTTCGAGCACGGGTAGGCGCGGCGGCAGTGGTTCGGTTGGCTGACCGGATATGAGGGTGGTCTGTCCGTCTGGGGCTACCTCGATGGTGACGCCGGGGGGCCACTCACCGAGCAGCACCCCGAACACCTGCCTGCTGGCGCCCGCGGCTAGAACCGCTTTGACGCGGGCTTCGGCTGCTGCGGCTGGTGTCTGGGCGATGAGGACGACCGGAGGCAGGACGTCTGCTTCCGCAGCCTTGGGTTGTTGCTGCCTTTCGGGGTCGGTCAGCGCCTGTTCGTCGAGTAGGCGGCCGCGGTGCAGCAGCTGGGTCTCGATCGTGGTGAGTGCGTCGTCGAGGGTGTCGGTGATGTGCAGGCGCGGCCATGAGCTGACGGTGGTCATTTCGTTGCCGAGCAGCGTGGTCAGGGTAGCGGCGTCGATGACGACCTCGCCACGCGCGTCGGGGTGTTGCGGGTCGCCGGACGCCAGCGCTGCTACGAGGGTGGCGCGTGCGGCGGGAGCTGCGCCGTAGCCGACGAGGCCGACGCCACCGGACGGCAGCGGGACAAGGGCGGCCACTGGTGCCCCGTCGTCGGGGTGCGGGAGTTCGGGGTTTCGGGCCACGGCACGGCGTAGCTCGGCCACCGAAGGCGGCAGGTGAGTGGGTGGATCGTCGTGGGGGTCACCGGTGTAGCGGCGCCGGCGCTGCCGCCACACCAGGGCAGCCGCCGCGCTGATGGCGGCGGCGAGTGACCAGGGCAGCCACTCCGCGGAGGTCAGCTGCAAACCCCGCTGGTGGTCGGCGTCCTGCGGGCGTTGCGCGCCGTCGGCTTCCGGCGAGGACGAAGACCACGTGGGAGCGTCGGTGGGTGACCCGGAGTGCGGTGCGGTGGGTGTGGTCGGCGAAGAGCTCCTGGGCGTGGCTTCCGGCGGGTTGCTCGGCGATGGGGATGGGGCGACGGTGCCGGGTCGCGGTGAGCGCGGGCGGCCCGGGATGGCGGTCTGTGGGGGTTGAGCATCGGCGGGTAGCCGCAGTTCCCAGCCCGGGTAGATCAAGTCGCAGTCACGCAGTGTGCCGCCGACCTGGGGAAAGTGGCGGTGCTTGTTCATGCGGCAGATTTCCGGCCAGCGGGCGGCGTCACCGAGCCACTGCTTGGCGATTTTCGACAGGGTGTCGTGTCGCTCGACGGTGTACAGGTAGCGGGTGTTGCCGACCTGAATCAGTGCCGGCGCCTGCGCGAGAGCTTGCTGAGGAACAGCTACTGCCTGGGCCGCGTCGACCGCCGCCGGTGGTCGAACGCCGCCGGTGTTCAGTTGGCCGACGGAGGTGACGGCGATCGCCGCGGTGCCGGCCAGGCCGAACACGAGCCGGTGCAGTGGTGCGGGAAGCCGTAGCACCGGGATCCGCCATCGGGTCGCCAGCGCGATCAGCTCGGCGATCAGCAGCAGCGCGAGCACGGCCCACAACAGCCACACCGCCCACACAGCCGCGCCGGCCAGGACGGTCGAGGTGAACCGTTCGTTCGGCTGATCGAACCATGCCACCACCTGCGTCCCCGACGGCCACCTCCGCAGCGGGTTCCCGTCAAGGGACACCAGCAGCGCCGGTACCCCGGCCAGGAACACGACCGTGGCTACGGTGGCCCGGACCGGTCGGATCACGGAGGACACCGGCCCCGCTGTGTCGCGCGGCGGCGTCGACGCAGGCGGGACGTACACCGTAGGACGCGCATATTCGGCTAGCCGGTTGCCGCTGTCCGGGGATTGCTGCGACATCCTGTCCGTCCCCCCGCTTGGTAGATCCCTCTCCTCTCGCATACACGGCGATACCCAGCGAAGGCCATCCTGTTAGGAAGGATTCTCACCATGCGCGCACAATCGATCACGGGACGAGAACGTGGTTGACGATCTACTCCCCGATCGGGAGAGACTGCCTCGCATGCCAAGCGGGGGCACGCGACTATCGATCGATCTCACGTCGTCGGCAATCGCCGCCACCGTCGACCGCGATGGCACCCGGATCCCCGTCCTGCTCAACGGCCGCATCGTCATGCCGCACGGCATCGTGATCGACCCCGCCGGTCAACTACACCCCGGCGTCAACGGGCTGCCGGAGCCCTCGGTAGGCCACCAGTTCATCCGCGACCCGGTGGACCTTCTGCACGCGGCTGACGCCGAGCCGCCGGTGGACGCCGTACAGCTGCTCGCCGGGCAGCTGTGGCATGTGGCTGACCAGGCAGTCCGCCAAGTCGCCGTACCGGTCGCCGCCCTGACCGTGACCATCCCATCGGCCTGGGGACCCCGCCGACGGGGGCATCTCACCGACGCGGCAGCCAGGGCAGGCCTCCCCGCGCCAGCCATGGTCACCGCGCCAGCAGCACTCGCCGCTTACGCGACCGCCGGCCACGTCCCGGATGGCACATGTCTGCTGATCTGCGATGCCGAGCGGCGTCCAATCACGCTGACCGTCCTGCAAGCCAGCCCCGACGGGTACCAGGAACTCGCCACCCGCCTGGTGAGCCCGAGCCGCGACCTGGACCGAGACCTCGCGCAGCACCTCCTGGCCCGCAGCATCGCCGACGGCCCCTCACACCGCGCCGAAAAAGAGGCCACACCCGAGCCAGCCGACGCGGCACTACTGGAGTCCATCCGCCAGGCCAGGACCGCCCTCTCCACTCAGGAACGCGCACCCGTTCTCCTGCCCTCGCCCCGCCCGCCGGCCGTTCTGACCCGCGACGACGTCACCGCTGCAGCGCAGCCCCTCCTCGACGAGGCCGCCAATGCCGTCCAAGGCATCCTTGACGCCGCCGACATCAGCCAGCAGCACCTCAGCCACGTGATCCACCGGGAAGCCAGAGCAATCCCGGGCCTGCAGGAACGCCTCGCGGCCGTCACCGGGCACACTCCGACCGCCCTCGACGGTCACTCCCACGCCCTCGCTGACGGCGCCCTCGCGCTCACCGCAGCCCATCACCAGACAGCAACTACCGCCAACGACACCGCACTGCCACGAGTTCGGCTCCGCGTCCGTGACCTGACCAGCGCCATCATCCTCGGCGTCTGCTCGCTCACCGTGCTCCTACAGACCATCCTCACCGCGGACATCGTCACGACCTACTCCGTCCAGGTCGTCGGCGTCCGCCTCTCCTTGCCTCAACTGGGCATCGCCGGTGCCCTCACCATGCTCACCGCATTCGCCGTAGCGCACCTCGCCCCCACCACCTGGCTCGCCGGCACCCCCAACGCAGCCACCTCCAAACCCACCACCGGCCACCTCATCCGGCGCGGATACCTCGCCGCCGCCGTCGGCGGATCAACCGCCGCCGCCCTCTACGGCCTCGCCACCGGCACCGCCGTCCAGTTCGGCTACGAGCCATACCTGAAATGGACCCTCGGCTCCGCGCTCCCCCTCGCCGCCTGCGCGGCGATCATCGCCGCCACCGCTCCCCGCATCGCGGCCCCGCAACTGTCCAACTGGCTCGCCCGCACCCGACCTGCGGCCCTGCCCGCCGCGATCGCCGCCACCGGCATCTGCCTCATGCGTGCGGCGATCACCCTCACCCCACCGGTCGACCTGACCGGCATGCCCGGCCTCATCGGCAGCGCCGGAGCAGCACTGCTCGGCATCGCCACCGCCCTGACCACCAGCCGAAGCCGCACCACCCGCACCATCACGGCCCCCGGCCTCGCCATCGGCTACGCCATCGTCTTCACCAGCGACACCAGCAGCGCCCTGCTGGTCGGTTACCTCGTCGCCCTCACCTGGTGGGCCATCCAACTCACCGCCCACACCCTGCGGCTCGCCTACCCTGGCACCGGGCAGGCGCTACGCCACTTAGCGGGCAGTAACCCAAAAAGCTGACAACCAGCCGAGCAGCCCAGGCCTCAAAGCCTCGATTCGAGTCGGCGACCCCACCGATGCCCGTTCAACGATGCCGCTGCTGGCTTTGAGTGCCAACGAGCACTGCGAGTCCTGAAAGCCTACAAGCTCAGCCGCAGACAAGATAAATAGGTTCCTGGGAACATCGACCGCTAGGAACTAGGAACAGCGATATGCCGTCGAGTAGGACTCGACGGCATATCGCTGTTCCTGAACCCACTGCAGCTCTGAATTACTCGCGGACGCCTCGAACCCTTGCCGGACGAGCAAATCACCGCGCCTCGGGGCGCTCACTTTGCCCTGCTCCAGGGAGCAATCGAGCGGCTATCGACGCCGTGACGCAATTTCAGCGACATGAACCACGGGTCACCCCAACAGGAAGGAGAACCACGTCATGGACACCCCTGAGCGCCACAAGAAAGCAATGCCAACCCAGTGGGGGAAACAGCATGCCGAAATCGCGGTCAGAATTTTCGGAACAGCCAGAACAGGACTACAATATGAATTGCGGTCCGGATGTCACCGATGTGGCATCGTCCGCTGGAATTCAGGTAGTCGCACCCCTGGAACCGCCACAATTCGGGCCGGCCGCCGCGCGCGCCCTCCTACGGCTCCTCGTCGAGGTGCACCGTGCCCACTGTGCCGCTGTTGAAGACCTCCCGGAGGAAACATGACCGTTGACCATGACCGCCTGAGACGAGACCTCACGAAGATGAGCTTCGAAGCCCCGACGCTCTCCTTCGCCTTCTACGGCCGGGTCTCCACCGAGGACAACCAGGATCCGGAGTCGTCCCGACGCTGGCAACTATCACTCGCCCGGACGTTGATCACCCCTCGGGGCGGCGTGATCAACGAGGAGTTCTTCGATGTTGGTCACAGCCGGTCCTTGCCGTGGCAACGTCGTCCGGAAGCCAGCCGGCTGCTCGCTGCCCTGCGCAACCCTCAGCGCGGCTTCACCGCTGTCGTCATCGGTGAGCCGCACCGCGCCTTCTACGGCAACCAGTTCGGTCTGACCATGCCGCTGTTCACGCACTACGGCGTCCAGTTGTGGGTGCCGGAGGTCGGCGGGTTGATCGATCCGGACAACGAGGCGCATGACCTGGTCATGTCCGTCTTCGGCGGCATGAGCAAGGGCGAGCGGAACCGGGTGAAGGTCCGGGTCCGCACCGCCATGGCCTCCCAGACTCAACTGGAGGGCCGATTCCTCGGCGGACGGCCACCGTACGGCTACACGCTCAAGGACCTCGGACCGCACCCGAACCCGGCAAAGGCCGCCGACGGCAAACGCCTCCGCGGCCTGACCCCCGACCCGCAGACCGCACCCGTCGTCCAGCGCATCTTCGGCATGTACCTGGCCGGATACGGAATGTTCGCCATCGCCGAGGCGCTCACCCGCGACGACATCCTCTGCCCCTCCGCGTACGACCGTGCCCGCAACCCCCACCGAGACGGGCTCGCCTGGTCCAAGACCGCCGTACGGACGATCCTGACCAACCCCCGTTACACCGGCCGCCAGGTCTGGAACAAGCAACGCACCGACGAAGTGCTGCTCGACGTCGACGACGTCGCCCTCGGCCATACCCCGGTCATGCGGTGGAACCAGCGCGACCGCTGGGTCACCTCCAACGAACTGGTCCACGAGCCCCTGGTCGAGCAGGCAGACTTCGACCGCGTTCAGGACATGCTCGGCCTTCGGGCCCGCACCGCCACCTCACCGAAACGGGCACACCGATCCCGCCACCCCTACGTCTTCAAGAGCCTGGTCCACTGCGGCATCTGCGGCCGCAAGATGCAAGGCCAGCACTCCCACGGCGTCGCCTACTACCGCTGCCGCTTCCCCCAGGAGTACGCCCTCGCCAACAGAGTCGACCACCCCCGAAATGTGATCATGCGGGAAGACGTGCTGATCACACCGCTGGACACCTGGCTCATACAAGGCTTCGGGCCACTGCACCGGCGGAACACCATCACCACACTCCTCGACCAGGCCCACACCGGCACGCCCACCGCCGCCCCGACGGCGCTCGAAGGAACCACAATCGCCGAGTGCGACGCCAAGCTGGCCCGCTACCGGGCGGCACTCGACGCCGGCGCCGACCCAGGCGTCGTTGCCGGCTGGATCGCCGAGACCCAAGCAGAACGCGAACACGCCGAACGGCACCAGCACATGCCAGTCGAAGAGAAGACCAACGTCCCTGCCCGCTACAGCGAGGAGCAGATCATCGCTGTCGTCGAGGAACTCGGAGACCTTGTGGCCGCCCTACGGAACGCACAGCCGGAACACAAACTGGAGGTCTACCGCAGCCTCGGGCTGCACCTGTCGTACGACCCGGAAACGCAGACGGTGCGGGCAAGTGTTGACCTTGCCGCGCACCGTTGGGATTCAGTTGGTGTCCGAGGGGGGACTTGAACCCCCACGAGCCGCATCCATGCACCGAATAGGTGCTCATGCAGCAAACCTACCAGTCGCGACCTGCACTTACTGTCCCATCGCATCGACCCACGATGATGGTGGGATGGCTCCTGGTTTCGGTCTGCAGAGAGTCTGGCGCCGGAGGCGCCGGGCCCTGGTGACGACACTGACCGTCGTGGCACTGCTGGCCGTGATCGTCTGGTGGTCAGCTTCAAGCTGGCTACAGCAGCATCCCGGCTGGGTGGCGGTGGAGCAGGCCGGATGGGTAGCTGGGATCGTCAGCGCTGCGTTGGGCGCGGTCAGCGCGGCGGCCGCTGTCTTGGCGTTGCGCGCCGATCGCCCTGCAGCCCGACCGCAACCAATGCTCAAGAAGCTCGTACAGGTCGGGCGGGTGCCGCCGGCGGCGTCCTGGCTGCAGGATCGCCGCGAATGCTTCGACCTGCAGGCGATGGCGAAGCCGAAGCCGGGCATGGGAGTGCAGATCCTGGCGGGCATGGGCGGGGTGGGTAAGACCCAATTGGCTGCCCAACTCGTTCGTCATCTGGTCGAGCGCCGGCGGCTGGATCTGCTCGTGTGGGTGGTGGCGGCAAATCAGGATGCGATCGTGACGCGATACGCCGAAGCCGCGCGCGTCGTCGGCCTTGCTGAATCCGGGGACGCCCCCACTGACGGGGCAACCCGGTTGTTGTCGTGGTTGGCGCATACCGACAAGCGATGGCTGATCGTGCTGGACAACCTCGACAATCCGGCCGACGCCACCGGTTGGTGGCCGCCGATGTCCGCCAGCGGCCATACGGTGGTCACCAGCCGGGTCCGTGATGACGTCTGGACCAGTGACACACGCGCGGTGACCCAGGTCGGTCTTTTCCACCCCGAGGAGGCGATCGCATATCTGCACAGCGCGGTCGTAGACCCCGGGCGCCAGGAGGGTGCAGCAGAGCTTGCGGCTGACCTCGGCTACCTGCCAATCGCCCTGGCGCAGGCCGCCGCCTACATTCGAGAACGGCGACTCACCTGCGTCAGTTACCGACACGAACTCGCCGATAGACGCATTCGCTTGCATGAGCTTCTGCCCGACCCTACGGCGCTACCAGACGAGCATGCCGCCCGGCTCGATGCAACGTGGTCGCTGTCCATCGAAGCCGTCGACCGTCTTGAGCCGGCTGGACTTGCCACGCCGGTCCTGCAACTGGCTGCGCTCCTCGATTCCCACGCCATGCCCATAGATCTATTCGTTAGCGGCGCGACCCTTGCCCATCTGACCAGTGCTGCCGCTCGTAGCGAGATGGTGACGTCCCACCAGGTCAGGCGGACGCTGCAAAATCTGCACCGCTACCACCTCGTTGAGCTTGACGTCGCTGCCGGCCTGATCAGGATGCACGCCCTGGTTCAACGTGCTGCCCGCGACAACGTTGACGCGAGCCGTCTTCAGGGAGCCGGCATCGCCGCAGCGGACGCGCTGCTTCAAACATGGCCGGATTCGGAATGCGAAAGTGACACCACCGCCGCGCTGCGCGCCAACGTCACGGTCCTGCACCACCAGACGGACAGCCTGCTTCACACCTCTCGCGTCCACCCTGTACTCGTAAGGGCAGGCATCAGCCTCGGCGGCACGGGACTTGTTGCTGCAGCCACCGAATACTTTCGGAGCCTCTCCAAGCTCGCCAGCGATCACCTCGGCCGCGATCACCTTGACACCCTGGAGGCACGTCGCGAGGCGGCCCGCTGGTTGGGCCGGGCCGGCGATGTGGCCGGCGCCGCCGACGCTCTCGTGACCCTGCTCTCCGACCAACTCCGAGTGCTTGGCCCTGACGATCCACTCACCCTCGTAACCCGCAACAACTTGGCCGTTTGGCGGGGCGCAGCGGGAGACGCGACGGGCGCTGCGAACGACTTCAGTGAGCTCCTCGCCGACCAGTCGCGGCTTCTCGGCGAGGACCATTCGCAGACCCTGACTACCCGCAACAACCTCGCCTACCAACGCGGTCAGACCGGAGACACCGTCGGGGCCGTTCAAGCCTTCGCCGAGCTGCTCGCTGACTTCGTCCGGGTCCTCGGCTCTGACAATCCCCAGACGTTGATCGCCCGCAGCAACCTTGCTCGCTTCCAAGGCTTGAGTGGGGACATCGGAGGAGCCATCGACGGCTTCTCGCGGCTGTTGCCAGACGTGCGGCGCGTTCTGGGCCCAGGCCATATCGACACGCTGGGCACCCGCGAGAATCTCGCCTACTTCAGGAGTCACGCCGGAGAGCTGTCTGAAGCGACGAGCGCCCTCGCCGAAGTGCTCAAGGACCGGTTGCGGATCTTCGGACCGGACCACCCGCACACCCTCACCAACCGGCTCCGCCTCGCCTGCTGCCGCGGCATGGCCGGGGATCCTGCTGGCGCCTCCACCGATCTGGCGGAACTGCTCCGCGACCAGATCCGGGTCCTCGGGCCCGATCATCCCGATACCCTGGTTACTCGCCGCGAAGTCATCTGTTGGCAGGATCGAGCCGGCGGAAGCTTCGAAGTAGTGGGCGATCTCCAAGAGGTGGTTCAGGACATGCTGCGCGTTCTCGGGCCCCGCCATCTCGAGACAGCGCTTACGCGCCGCATGCTCACCACCAGGGTCCGGGCCGGAGCGCAGGATCGAGCCGGCGCTACGAAGATCCTTGCTGAGTCTGACTCTGGCGATGCTCGTTTCGGCGGCTCCAGCGGTGAATGACAAGTAGTACACCGCCTACGACCGGTGCTGTCGAGCTTCTGGGTTCCGAGTGATCAGCCTTGCTCCCCCGCCGTCGTCGCGCTCTGTTCTGGCACCCTGGCGGCCCCGTCACGTCATCGTCGGCCGCTCAGCCGCAGCCCGCCATAACGGGTCTGGAGCTGGCACGGATGGACTCGGCCAACGAGTTACGAGACCTTCCTTGGAGCGATCGACAGTGCGGTCGATGTCGGCACCAGTGGATGAGGCTCGCCGGTCAGCGCTGCCAGCGCTTGAGCGATCTCGTACACGTCTGCGCGCACATAGGTGCTGGTCGTACCGGCGTCAGACCTGCCGTTATGACCTGCGAACGCTCGCGCTACCGCGTATCCGAAGTTCCGCTCCACCCAGGTCAGAGTCGTATGGCGTAGCCAGTGAGAGCTGATCTGCTGGGTAGCCACCCAGGGCAAGTGCTTTCCGAGGCGCTGCCACAGGTAGTCGTGGCGCCGGCTCGTGATCGGCCGACCGTTGCGATACCGAAGCAAGCGTTCAGTAGGCGCAGCGCCACCTCGGTCCTCGAAGTGATGCGCGAGTTGGCGCGCCAACGTAGGAGAGACGGGCTGCCACCGTACGGTTTCGCCCTTCTCGCGCAGCTGGACCATGCACTGCTCCGTGTCGACGTCGATGCGGCGCAGCGCGAGTCCTCCGCCCCTCCTGCATGCGGTCTCGAGATGGAGTCGCAGGATGAGAGCGTCGAGCTCAGGGTCATTCCCGGTGGTGGCAGCGACCTCGCTGATTGACGCGAGCTGTCGCTCGGACAGCGCTCGTCTCGTGCTGGCCAGACGTCGGGGCTTCGGCACCCGCTTCGCCGGATTGCTGGACTCAGTGATGAGCCCGTCCGCTTCGGCGTAGCTGTAGAGGCATCTAAGTGAGGCGATCAGGTGCTCAGCTGCTGTCCGCCCACCGCGGGAGTTCCGTCGTGCGACCAACTGCTCCTTCATTCGCTCAGCGAACTGCCTGATCTCCAGCGGGGTCGGGTCGTCCAAGCGCCGGCTACCCCAGTCCTCCCGCACCCGCTTCCAGTAGGTGCCGTAGACGCGCCTTGTGCCTGCCGTGACTGCCTCAGAAACACGGTCGATGTACTCGCCGAAGGTGGGAACGGCACGACGTGTGTTCGGCGCCGTCAAGAGCTGCTCCGGCGTTACGCCCAACCGAGCCAGGAGGAACCGAGCTGCGGTCAGTTCGTCTCCCCCGTCGAACGCGGTTCCCATCACGCCACCTCGTTTTCTTCGGCGTATCGCGACAGGATCAGCTCCAAGGCGCTCATGGTGTAGGCCACCAGCAAGGAACGGTCCGGGTACGCCAGCACCAGAAGACGGTGGCCCGGTTCGACGCCGCAGCTTCGGCGCACCTGGGATGGCAAAACCAGGTGGCCTTGCCTGCCGATCGTGCACAGGCCGCCGTGCCGCGCGGTTACCGTGATCGATTTGTTTCGGGCGATGACTTCAATAGTGCGGCCGGCGAACCATCCGAGCGCTTGTAGCGGCCTTCGGTCGGCCAGGCGACCGCTCACGTCAACCGAAGTGACTGCGCAGAGTGCCGCCTGAGGCTTCACGCCCTGGGCGAGGCTCGGCAGCGGCAGCCCGCGCGGCGCAAGGCTGAGGCGGCCGTCGGCTCGGGGCTGATCCTCCCTACCGACCGTTCCCGCCAATCCGGCTGCATGGCCCACTTCACGCGACACACGACACCTCCATCAGCAGCACTTGGTCAGACGTCGCAGGGTTCTCCTCTGCGATCGGCATCGGCACACCCGGACGTCAGCCCTAGACCCTGCCGCTTGTCGGTAGCCGCGCCGCTACCTCTCATGGCCGATCAGAGGGGGAGCGGTAACGCTTGACGTGGCATGCCCGGCGACGCATCAAGACTGAGCGCCACAAGCAAGCAGGTGCTCCTGCAGTTGCCTGACGTTGTCAGCTGGTCGGGCCGGATCTGCGCTGGCGTCTTGGGCCCATCGCTGATCACACGTTCGGTTAGCTTCCTAGACAGGCAGGAAGCGTCCTTCCTGGGCCAGCCGGGGAACGCGCGACATGGACAGTTGGGCGCCCCGACGAGCGCTCAGCGGCGTTCACAGCGAGGTGTCCCCTGCGTGCGCCGTCCGATCTTGCCGCATCGTTCACCAACTCGACGGAAGCAAGTTTCGCCTTCAGCCTCACAAACTATGCTTTAGCCGGGACTCTCAACCCACTACGTAGACCGCCGCCGAAGGAGACGATCTTGCGGATCGTAGTGAATGAAAACCAAGAAGTCGATCTTTAGCGTTGCAGGTCAGGAAGTCTGCTCCCCGCGCACGCGGGGGTGATCCCGTGGGCGCACGACTCGGCATCCCGGACCCGCACTGCTCCCCGCGCACGCGGGGGTGATCCGTCCGTATTCGCTGGCCCCGGCCAGGTAGGCGGCTGCTCCCCGCGCACGCGGGGGTGATCCCCCTCCGGGGTTGTTCCATGTCAGGGGTAGATCCTGCTCCCCGCGCACGCGGGGGTGATCCCTGGCTGGCTGACATCAAGAGGACGGCCCGGTTCTGCTCCCCGCGCACGCGGGGGTGATCCGTCCAACGACGGCCAGTGGGAGGCCCTGGTCCAGCTGCTCCCCGCGCACGCGGGGGTGATCCCAGCTTTCGGCGCGGCCGGGCCCGTCGGACATCCTGCTCCCCGCGCACGCGGGGGTGATCCCTGCGCGCCCGCGCGTTGGAACCGGACTGCGAGCTGCTCCCCGCGCACGCGGGGGTGATCCCGAGTGCTTCCACCCGTGGGCGCACGCCCGAACCCTGCTCCCCGCGCACGCGGGGGTGATCCCTCGTCGGCCAGGGCTTGCACCCCACCGCGGGCGGAGATCTGCTCCCCGCGCACGCGGGGGTGATCCCACGCTGTTCACCGTGCCCGAGTAGGCGGTAATCTGCTCCCCGCGCACGCGGGGGTGATCCGTTGGCTGCCGAGGTGCCGCGCGACGGCGGGATCTGCTCCCCGCGCACGCGGGGGTGATCCCGTCCGCAGGCCGCCCTCGCGGTCCCGGGTGCCCTGCTCCCCGCGCACGCGGGGGTGATCCCTTGTGCGACGCCGAGAACGTGTAACCCCTGACCTGCTCCCCGCGCACGCGGGGGTGATCCCCCGGCGACCTGGAGAAACTCGCCGCCGGCGGACTGCTCCCCGCGCACGCGGGGGTGATCCGTCGTCTCCCGGCCCGTCGAAACCGTCGAGCTACTGCTCCCCGCGCACGCGGGGGTGATCCGCCCGGCGCGGTTATCCGGTTCTACTCGGACCACTGCTCCCCGCGCACGCGGGGGTGATCCGTCCTCACCGCCCGGCAGCCCGCACGCATGGCACTGCTCCCCGCGCACGCGGGGGTGATCCCGGAATGTCCTCGGTGAGGTCGGCGCTGCTCATCTGCTCCCCGCGCACGCGGGGGTGATCCCTTGCATCGATGGGAACGGCGACACGCCCCGACCTGCTCCCCGCGCACGCGGGGGTGATCCGGCGAGTTGTGGATCTGCGGTCGCCGGGTCTACCTGCTCCCCGCGCACGCGGGGGTGATCCCCTGCTGGTGACCCCGGCGGGCAAGCCGACGAACTGCTCCCCGCGCACGCGGGGGTGATCCGGAGACGGCCAAGCATCAGCCCGGCGGGTTCAACTGCTCCCCGCGCACGCGGGGGTGATCCCCGGGCCCCGCATAGACCGCCCCCGCCCACCGCCTGCTCCCCGCGCACGCGGGGGTGATCCCCGCTCGATGCGCCGGCCCCACTCAGCCTCAGCCTGCTCCCCGCGCACGCGGGGGTGATCCCGCCGTCCGGTGGAAGGCGATGTTCTCCTCGGTCTGCTCCCCGCGCACGCGGGGGTGATCCCACTGCCGGACCGGTAGGCCGGCGCACGGTCCGCTGCTCCCCGCGCACGCGGGGGTGATCCCGTCGGCAGGGTGTCCTTCGCGAGCCGGTCCTGCTGCTCCCCGCGCACGCGGGGGTGATCCCGTCGCCGCGCTCAACCCCAACCGGCAGCGTCCCTGCTCCCCGCGCACGCGGGGGTGATCCGTGCGCCGACGCGATGCTGGCCGTGGCCAGCTACTGCTCCCCGCGCACGCGGGGGTGATCCCACGGCCGCGTGACCGAACACGCGCCCGTCATCCTGCTCCCCGCGCAGGCGGGGGTGATCCCGGCATTCAGGGCAGGTTCGACCGGGTCAAGGGCTGCTCCCCGCGCACGCGGGGGTGATCCCCGGTCGTACTGCAGGGCGTCAGGCTCGCCGTCCTGCTCCCCGCGCACGTGGGGGTGATCCGTTCCGCTCGAACAGGACGGTGTTGATGGGCCGCTGCTCCCCGCGCACGCGGGGGTGATCCGTCGATAAGCGAATGGTCACCGCTAGGCCGACCCTGCTCCCCGCGCACGCGGGGTGATCCCAGCGCGTCGGGCGGGCCGTCGAGCTTCCCGAGCTGCTCCCCGCGCACGCGGGGGTGATCCCGTGCCCCGCTTGCCCATCGGGTGGATCGGGGCCTGCTCCCCGCGCACGCGGGGGTGATCCCCTTGATGCCCTGCAGGCCGGTGTCGCGGATCTCTGCTCCCCGCGCACGCGAGGGTGATCCGCTCACCGCCGAGATGGTCCGCCACGCTGTCGTCTGCTCCCCGCGCACGCAGGGGTGATCCCACCCGGGCTACCGGCAACTGGGGCAAGGGCAACTGCTCCCCGCGCAGGCGGGGGTGATCCCGCGGCGGCGCCGCCGACTCCGCGGCCCTACCCCTGCTCCCTGCGCACGCGGAGGGTGATCCCGCCTCAGCGGTGGTGACGTTCGCGGCGGTCACCTGCTCCCCGCGCACGCGGGTGTGATCCGTTGAAGCCGTACCGCCGGCCGATCGTCTCGTCCTGCTCCCAGCACGCGGGGCTGATATGGCCGGCGAGCCGGTATCGGCCCGGCTCGCGCAAGCCGTTCCCCGCGCAGGTGGAGATGATCCAAGGAAGTGACCAAACGGGCTTCGCTCCGTCGCGATGCAATCTCCGTCGTCAAGGCACCCAGTCCCGATGATCCAGTGAGCGCAGGAGAAACGGCGCTGCTTCGCGCCTGAACGTCTGACAACGACCGTCGATCGGATCATGGCCGTCGAGCTCGGCGGTACCTAGAGTGGTGCGGTGCTAACCGTCGGCGTTGACCTCGCAGCCGCAGACAAGCGCACGGCGATGGCCGCAGTTGAATGGCTGCCAGACCGAGCAGTAGTGCGCGACCTGGCCCTCGGGGTCAGCGACGCTCAGATCGTTGAGGCAAGCCGCCGCGCGGAAAAGACCGGGCTCGACTGTCCATTCGGATGGCCGGCACCCTTCGTCGCACTCGTCACGACCCACCAGGCTGGCCATATCGCCACGAGCAAAGGCGAGGGCGGGCAATGGCGGCGCCGCTTGGCATATCGCCACACCGACGAGGTGGTGCGCGAGCAGACCGGAATCATCCCGCTCAGCGTCGCCGCGGATCGTATCGGGCACGCTGCCTTCCGCTGCGCCGGCTTACTGTCGATGCTCGCCGCGGACGGTCAGGATGTGGATCGCTGCGGCGGCGGCCGGGTCGTTGAGGTGTATCCGGCGGCGGCACTGAGCTGTTGGGGCTTGGCGCACCGCGGCTACAAGGGGCGAGGCCAACAGGTCCAGCATGCCGACCTCGTGACTGCACTGCGCGCTGCCGCGCCCTGGCTGGAGCTGGGCACCTTCGAGGCGTTGGCTCGGCGCAGCCACGACGCGTTCGACGCAGTGATCGCGTCGTTGGCTGCCCGCGCAGCTGCGATCGGCAAGGCCACAACGCCGGATGACGAGCAGCGAATCGCCGCACGGTCTGAGGGGTGGATCGCCTTGCCGATGTCCCCTCTGAGTGGCCTTGTCGCTGCGGCAGAAGCGTAGACGGAGGGTAGTCGTGGCTTCAGGATTGAGCTGGCTGGACAGCTCTCGCAACGATCAGCAGCGGATGCGCGAGCTGCTCAAGCTCTTCAGTGACACGGAGAGCCGGGACGAGCTGGGTATCGGCCAGGTCCGCGACGCGTTCAGCGACCTGCTCTTCCCCGGCACCTCCGTCCTGCAGACTCGGGCGCGGTACCTGCTGATCGTGCCCTGGTGTTACCAGGAGTCCGAGCGGCGGGGATGGCGCGGCGACCGCCTCACGAAACAGGTCGACCGCAGCGAGCGGAAGGTGATCTCCGCACTGATGAAGGGTGACGACACAGAGGGCGTGATCGGCCGTCGGGCTGGTGTCGCGGTACGGACACTGCCGTCGACCATCTACGCGGCCGCGCTGCTGCGATACGGCATCCGCAAGGATGACCATGAGAACTCACAGGGTCTTCAGTCCGGCGTTGGCTCCGCCGAGGCGGATGAGCTGACCGAGCGAGTACACGGCGCCTGGCACGCGACGTTGCCGGCCGCGCCGAAGGGCTTTCCGAATGAGGTCGAGGGTGGATTGAAGCTTCGGCCGGAAGAGGGGCGATGGCTGCGCGAGCGGCTCCTGGCCGCGGTGCCGGACACGCTGCTGGCGTACCTGCTCGAGCCCGCGCATCGCCCCGGTTGGGACAGTGAGGCGCTGTGGGAGGAGCCGGCGGTGGCAGCCGCGCCGGGTCCGATCGGTCCAGTGGTACGGGACGCCGCGCTGTTCTCGCTGGCGATCCACGGAGCGGCGTTGCTGTACAACCTCCTCGTGGCCCAACGGTACGAGGCCGCCGGCTTGACCGAACGTGAGGCGCCGGCGGCCCGCTACCGAGACCTGTTGGTGGACTGGAATCAGCGTGTGTCGACCGAGCACGGCCTCAAGGGCTGGGACCGATCGACCATGTGGATCCGGCTGATCGAAAAGAACCCGCGAATCGCATCGAACGCGTCCGCCCGACGGTTCATTGACCGTTGGCTTGACGCGGTCACGAGCGGAGCGGCGCACGACGCCGTCACGGACGAGAGCTTGCGCAATCTGGTGGCCGAGCGGGAACGATCGGTCAAGAAGGGGCAGTCTCGGTTGGTCAACGACAAGCTGCTGCGTACGTGGAGTGGTGCCTCCGGCAGTAGGCCCTTGGTCTACCGGTGGCCGCAGGTGCGCCGGATCCTCATCGACATCCACGACGGCTGTGCCGCCGACCTGCCGGAGGCTGCCGGTGCTCGCGCCTGATACTCGCTCTCTGCTGCTCGACGCGTTGCGTCCGCCGCCGGGTATGCGGATGTCCCGCGCCGTGGCGTTGACGTTCACCCTGGATCTGGAGAGTCTGCTGATCGCCCCGCTGGCCTTCGCCGCGCACGGCTTACGCGAGTCGACGGACCCGATCGCGGTGATGGAGGGTGTACGGCGCTGTGCCGACCGGATCGATGTGTTCTGTCAGGCCGGACAGATCGCGGTGCCGCCGACGAAGTCGGCGCTGCTGGCATTCGTCGAGCCGATGGTGCACCAGGTCCGCCGGCCCAGGCCGGGTCGTCTGTTCCACCCGAAGTTGTGGGCTCTGCGCTTCGAGGACGAGGCCACCGGTGAGACGTCACTGCGCCTGCTGGTGCTGAGCCGCAACCTGACCAAGGACCGCAGCTGGGACGTGTGCCTGCGGTTGGAGGGCTATCCGGGCACTCGCCGGGTGGCGGGCAATAAGCCCCTCTTCGACCTGCTGCAACGCGCGATGCGGCTGGCAGTCGCGCCGTTGCCGGCGGATAGGCAGGCGGCAATCGAGGCGCTGGGCGAGGATCTGCGTCGAGCCGAGTGGGAGTACCCCGAGGACGCCTCGGCGATGTTCTTCCACGCGCTGGGGGTGCCTGGTGCTCACCGAGTGGACTTCGCCGGCACACGACATCTGGTCATCTCACCGTTCTGCACGCCGGACGGCCTCGACCGCTGCGCGCCGAGCGGCAAGCTGGCGGTCGTGAGCCGCCAGGAGACGCTCGACTGCCTACCCGACGAGAGCCTGACCGGCGCCGAGGCCTTGGTGGTCAACGAGTTGGCTGGCTTGCCGACTGAGGAGTCGCCGTCGGGCCAGGAGGTGCTCACCGGACTGCACGCCAAGGTGTACGTGGTGGAGAAGGGACACCAGGCCCGGGTCCTCCTCGGCTCCGCCAACGCGACCGCCGCAGCGTTCGACGGCAACGTCGAGCTGCTGGTGGAGCTGGTTGGTGGCCGCACTCAGTGGGGCATCGATGCCCTCCTCGGCCCCAAGGCAGCATTCCGCGAGATCCTCGAACCCTACGAGCGTCACACCAGCGCCGATGCGGATCCCGAGGCTGACCGGCTGCGAAACCTAATCCGCGACCTGGCGGCCGTACCGCTGTTGGCTACCGTCACGTCCGAGTCGGACCGCTACAGCATCCGGCTGACTTCTGAAGACGCCGTGCCAGATGCGCCGGGTGTACGGATCACCGCGCAGCTGCACACCCGCCGGGGCGAGGCGACCACACTCGCAGCGGGGCAGCCGGTCGACGCGGCGTTCACCGGGCTCACGCTGGTCGACATCACCCCGTTCGTCATCGTCACCGCGGAGGACAGCACCGGCCGCGAACAAGCCGTCGTCCTCTCCACCCTGGTCGGCGATCCCGAGCACCGGCTCGACCACGTCATCGCCGAGCAGATCGACACGCCGGAGAAGTTCCTGCGGTTTCTGCTTCTGATGCTCGGCCTCGGCACGGAAGCTGCCGCCGCGGTGAGCGGCGGCGCCGGCGGAGCCGGCGCCTGGCGTACAGGCGGGACCGGGATCTTCGAGCTGCTTCTCAACGCTCTCGTCGACCGGCCGGAGCAACTCGACGACCTGGCCCGGCTCGTTAGCCGCATCGAGGCCAGCGGCAGCAGCAAGCAACTGCTTCCACCTGGCTTCGCCGAACTCTGGAAGATCATCACAGAGGCACGAGACGCGATGGCAGAGGAGGTGCGCGCGTGAAGCGGTACGACGCCGGCCCGGTCATGGCCGGCTTGAAGGATTTCCAGCGCACCACCGTCGCGCATGTCGTCGACCGCTACTTCGGCGCCGACCCGACCCGCCGGTTCCTGGTCGCAGACGAGACCGGTCTCGGCAAGAGCGTGGTCGCCCGAGGCGTGATCGCACAGACCCTGCAGCGTCTTCAGGACGACGACAGCGTCGAGCGGGTCGACGTCATCTACGTCTGCTCCAACCAGGATGTAGCACGCCAGAACATCGACCGGCTTCGGGTCACCCCGGACGAGACGGTAACGCTGTCCAGCCGGCTCACCCTGCTCGCCAAGCACGCGGACAAGCTCAATGCCGCGACCGCTACCGTCGGCAAGCCGATCAACCTGGTCGCGTTCACCCCCGGCACATCCTTCGACCAGGGCTGGCGCACCGGCACGGCCGAGGAACGTGCCCTACTGTTCCTGCTGCTTGAGCAAGCAGGCTCATGGGACGGCTGGCGGACCCGGGCGGCGCTGCGGGCGTTGCAGGCCGGCGTCGCGACACCTGGACGCTTCGAGCGCGAGTGCGTCCGGCTGCGGGAGGAGCTGGGCGGGAAGGTCAACCGCACGATCGCTGACGAGTTCCTGCGCCGCGCCCGACAACGGGGCCTGCTCGACAGGTTTGACGCACTGCTGGACGGCATCGGCCGACGTCCCGCGCTACCAACCGCTCTGCGGGAGACCGCCCGCAAGCTCACCGGTGACCTCCGTACGGCGCTGGCCACCGCCGGCGTCGAGGTCCTCGAACCCGACCTGATCATCCTCGACGAGTTCCAGCGCTTCCGGGAGCTGCTCGATGACAACGGCGGCGAGGGCGCCGAACTCGCCCAGCACCTGTTCGACTACCGGGATGCCCGGGTGCTGCTACTGTCCGCCACCCCGTACAAGCCGTTCACCTTCGCCGAAGAAGCCGCTACCGGCGAGGACCACTACAGCGACTTCCGGCAGGTCCTGCGCTTCCTCAGCGACGACGAATCCTGGCACGCCGACGTGACGAAGGCATTCGAGGCGTACCGGGAAGCTCTGGTCCGCGGCGAACCTTGCGCTGACCTGCGCGAGTGGCTGCGCCGCCTGCTGCTGACGGTCATGTGCCGCACGGAGCGACCTCTCCTCGGCGAGCACGACATGCTGCGCGAACACGTCACCCTGGCCGACGACGTCAACCCGCAGGACGTACGTAGTTACGTCACCATGCGCAAGATTGCCAAGGCTGTCGGGGCTCCCATGACGGTCGAGTACTGGAAGTCCGCACCGTACTTCCTGAACTTCCTCGACGGCTACCAGCTCGGCGCCAAGGTCCGCGCGGCGCTGAAGGACCAGACAGATTCGAACGTGCCACCGCTGTTGGGCATGGCCCAGCTGCTTGATGCCGAAACGATCCGCCGACGTGAACCCGTCGATCTCGGCAACGGCCGGCTACGGCAGCTCGCCGCCGACACCGTTGACCGGGGGTGGTGGAAGCTCCTCTGGCTGCCACCGTCGCTGCCCTACCACGCTCTCGATGAGCCGTTCGCTACCGCAGCACGTGAGGGCATCACCAAGCGGCTGCTGTTCTCATCCTGGAACGCCACTCCGACCGCGGTAGCGGGCCTCCTCAGCTACGAAGCCGAGCGCCGGCTGGGCACGGCCGGAGAGGGGCATCGCCACCTCGACTACCGCATCGAACACGAGCGCCCCGCGGCAATGAGCGTCCTCGCGCTCTTCTGGCCCCATCCCACTCTGGCGGCACTGTGCGATCCGCTGGCGCTGGCTCGGCAACGACCGGATGACCTCGCGCTGCTGGACGACTTCGAATCTGCGGTACGGGACCGGCTCCGTGCTCACGCCACAGCCGAAGAAGGGTCCGGCCTGCCAGCGCCGGCTGAGCCGTGGGAGCTGCTCTTCCGATGGCCGGGCGCCGATCCAGCCGTCGACGACGCTGCTGCCGCCCTTGGCTCGTCGGCAGACGAGGAGCATTCGGCAACGGGTCTGGACCGACACGTTGCCCGGGCGCGGGATCTGACGAAACAGGCTGGCTACCCGACGCAGAGCCAGCTGGACGGGCTGATCGACAGCATCACGGCAATCAGCCTGCACGGCCCTGGCAACATCGCCTGGCGAGCGTTGTCCCGGCTGATCGAACCCGGCAGCCAGGTCACACCGGCGGGGCATTGGCGTGCAGCCGCGCTCCTCGCCAGTGGTCTGCGTTCCCTGTTCAACCGGCCGGAGTCCGCACAGCTACTCGACCACGTGGCGATGGGCAAGGTCTACTGGCAGGCAGTGCTGCGGTACTGCGCGGCCGGCGGGCTACAGGCCGTCCTCGACGAGCACCTGCACACGTTGCGCAGCACAGCCTCGGACACCCCACTCGACGACTGCGAACTGTGGAAGATCGCCGACGAAGCACGGCAGGCGATGGCCAGCCGACAGTCGACGTACGAAGCCTTCGACCCACACAACCCGGAGCAGCCCATCAAGCTGCCCGGGCGGTTCGCCCTACGCTACGGCGGCCGCGGCGAGGAGCAGTCCCAGGTCAACCGCAAGATGGTCGTACGTGCTGCCTTCAACAGCCCGTTCTGGCCGTTCGTCGTCGCCACCACCAGCGCCGGCCAAGAAGGCATCGACTTCCACCAGTGGTGCTCAGCTGTCGTGCACTGGAACACCCCGGCCAACCCCGTCGACTTCGAGCAGCGTGAAGGACGTGTACACCGCTTCGGTGGGCATGCCGTACGGCGCAACGTCGCCGCCGCGCACCGGGCCGATGCCCTGCGCTCGGCTGATCCGGACGTCTGGAGAGCCCTGTACGACGCCGCTCGAGCAGAGTCCGGAGAGCTGGGTGATTTCGCGCCGTACTGGGTGTTTTCCGGACCGGCGAAGATCGAACGACACGTCCTGCCCTATCCGCTCAGCCGCGAGCAGGCGCGGTTCGCGCGACTCAAGGCCGACCTGGTGAGATATCGGCTCGCGTTCGGCCAGCCGCGTCAGGAAGACCTGCTACTCCTTCTACAGCGGCAGACACTTGGAGAGAGCGACCTACCGGACATCCTGGATCTTCGACCTCAGCAGGCTCTTGATTCCATGTAGGAATCGGGCACCACCGAGTATCTGGGCGAGCAGATGACGGCCAATGGCGCTCGCCGAAGTCGCACTGATTCACTACGCTTTCATCGAGGTCGCCAGGGGTATTGGCTAGACACCAGACCGAGAGCAAGGGGAACGATCTTGCTGGCCATAGTGAATGAAAACCGCGAAGTCGATCTTTAGCGCCCCAGGTCAAGTAGTCTGCTCCCCGCGCACGCGGGGGTGATCCCACCACCGCGTTGCCCTCACTGATCGAGCTGGTCTGCTCCCCGCGCACGCGGGGGTGATCCCAGGACCGGCGCGCCGACCCGGGCGTGAAGCGGCTGCTCCCCGCGCACGCGGGGGTGATCCCGGCGACCAGCCTACCTCGGTAACCGATAAGTGCTGCTCCCCGCGCACGCGGGGTGATCCGCTGCTCGCCGACGCCGTGAGCAAGGTCGCCCCCTGCTCCCCGCGCACGCGGGGGTGATCCCAGCAGACCGCCGAGGATGGCGAGGGCGACGAACTGCTCCCCGCGCACGCGGGGGTGATCCTACGAGCTGCTGCTCGCCTGCCAGGACGGGAAGCTGCTCCCCGCGCACGCGGGGGTGATCCGTAGGGGGGCGGCATGACGGGACCCGGTGGCTTCTGCTCCCCGCGCACGCGGGGGTGATCCCTTCGTGACCACGACGGTCGCGCTGGGCCTGGCCTGCTCCCCGCGCACGCGGGGGTGATCCGCGGTACGTGGTCTTCCGGCTCCCGCACTGCCCCTGCTCCCCGCGCACGCGGGGGTGATCCCCTGGCCAACGCCGTCGCGGGCAAAGCCGACAGCTGCTCCCCGCGCACGCGGGGGTGATCCGAAGCTGCCGACCGCGGCGCCGGCCGGGGAGATCTGCTCCCCGCGCACGCGGGGGTGATCCCAGCATGTTGTACTCGGACGACGGCAGCGCCCGCTGCTCCCGCGCACGCGGGGGTGATCCCTCGTGTGCCCCGCGCGGCCGCCGGTCCTGTGTCTGCTCCCCGCGCACGCGGGGGTGATCCCCACCAACCAGGAGAGGAGCCGCGCCGTGGCGTCTGCTCCCCGCGCACGCGGGGGTGATCCCGGTCGATCGCCAGCATGGCCGCGCAGAAGGTCCTGCTCCCCGCGCACGCGGGGGTGATCCCAACGCCGGCGGCCGCTACAGCCCCCGCAACCCCTGCTCCCCGCACACGCGGGGGTGATCCGTCGTCGTAGACCTGTCGGTGGGCGGGAGCAGCCTGCTCCCCGCGCACGCGGGGGTGATCCCTACCTACGCACAAGGGGACGATCATGGCTGACCTGCTCCCCGCGCACGCGGGGGTGATCCGTCGACGACCTTGCGTACGGACGGCTGGGTCTTCTGCTCCCCGCGCACGCGGGGGTGATCCCCATGAGGCGTCCTCTGTTTCAAGGGGTGTGCGCTGCTCCCCGCGCACGCGGGGGTGATCCGGCGCAGCCGCAGACGCAGGAGATCGTCGCCGCCTGCTCCCCGCGCACGCGGGGGTGATCCGGCGTTTACCTTGAGCCATTTTCATCCTGCGTGGCGGTCGGTTTCGACGTGGTGCAGGACGAGGATGGCCCGCACGATCGCGGTTGCTCGGTGTGGGCAGCAGCGCAGCTTGACCAGGATCTTCCAGGTCTTGAGGGTGGCGATCGCGCGTTCGCCGCGAGCCCGGATCTTCGCGTGGGCCCGGTTGACGGCCTTCTGCCGGCGTGACAGCTTCGGCCGGAAGCGGCGCCGCTTGAACGGGGTGCGCACGCTGCTGTGGGCACCTTGATAGCCCTTGTCCGCGAAGGTCATCACGTCGGCGGCGGTCAGGGCGTCGATGATGCCGTGGGTGCGGGCGGCGGTCAGGTCGTGCGTCGAG